>NZ_LNCE01000022.1:0-52274 GCF_001445815.1 Janthinobacterium sp. Ant5-2-1
GGCCCAGCCCGCCCCGAATCCTCCATTCGCTGCCGCTGCGCGGCAGCCCCGCGCCGCAGGCGCGCGTTCGTGGTTCTAATCAGTTTTTCGACTGAGCCAGCTTTCACAGCACCCAATGCATCAGTCAGTGTCTGAATGACGCAATTGAGCCTCGAGCCCATATCGAAATTTATGGCAATTGAAGCAATACTAACCGGTCAGCATGGTATATAACTAATAGATGCCACTGCACCTGTGACTCACAGAACCAGTGAGCCTTGTGCTCGCCCGAAAACCTCAAAGGAGACTGCTATGCCAAAGTACGTTATTGAGCGTGATATTCCCGGGGCTGGAAAGTTATCAGAGCAAGAACTTCAAGCCATTTCGCAGAAGTCATGCGGTGTCTTAAACAAGATGGGACCGCAAATTCAATGGGTTCAAAGTTATGTTACCGGCGATAAAATCTACTGTATTTACATCGCCGAAAATGAAGGGCTCGTTCGCGAACATGCCCAGCAAGGCGGCTTCCCTGCAAACCGGGTGTCGGAAGTCATATCAGTAATTGACCCGACTACGGCGGAGTAGTGCCGCCCAACAAAGTACTGTAGCTTCGTTCCTGGCGGAGCTTCGCTCTGATAGTGCTGAACGTGGCCAGGCCGTTGCCGCCGCGCGGCAACTTCGCGCGCCGTGGGTGCGCGTTCGAGGTTCTAATCAGATTTCGGCTGAGCCAGCTTTTACAGCACCCAACGCATCAGTGCGTTCCTTCGATCGTGACCTGATCATTTACGCGCAACCGGCCCCTTATCGACCGGCACAAACACTTCCCATTTATGTTGTGGAGTGGGCTTTACGGTCTTGTCGCAATTCACAGCAACATTCGGCCCAGACAGGCCATGGCTCTTCGGAACCCATTTCACCCGCAAAGCTACAGCACATTTCGCCACCAGAATCTTCCGGTTCGGCTCCAATACCTGCCAGCTTGTTCCATTTTTGGAATTCTCGGCAGCCATGAATTTTACTGCTGCATCCCTGATCTCGAACAAGCCATGTATGTCGCCGCGTGTCCGATCCTCGTCAAGCGTGGTGGCGCGTGCCGATGCGACACCGGCGACAAGAAAGCCGACAAGGGCGGTGCACACGTGCTTATTCCATCGTGACGGTAGCAACATATTTACAATCCAGATCGGCATTCCCCACCCTCACAAAATCAAGCCACTTCACCCCGTCGATACACAAATTTCTGACGGCCAATACCCTGCGTAACAAAATCCGCATCCGGCGGTATCGTTTCCCAGAAATATACATGTTTAAAGATGGGAATTTTGTTGAATTTTTTCGAACGGAATATCCATCTGTTTTTCGTGAAATCGCTGTAGCGGTCGCCTTTGAATTGCTTGTGTACGGTGGTGAAAGGAAGCAGTCTTTCCGCAATATCCGGGAAAGAATAATCCGGATGGTTATCCTTGAGTTTCTCGAAAATTTCAAATTGATCTCTGCAGATAACCTGAATGGCCGTTTCCGGGAAGCGATAGCGCGGCGACCACAGGACATTCCAGCCTGATTCGATTTCATTGATAAAATTTACCAGGCGCGGCGTCATGATATAGGCGTCCGATTCGATATGGATGATTTTATCCACGCCTAATTCATTTGCCACTTTGACGGAGTGGAGAAAACTGCGCCACCAGCCCGGGTAGTCGGCCCCGCTTTGCCGTCCCAAATTGTTGTCGAAGCGAATGATGAGGTTTTTGTCGTCATTCGATGCCAGTGGAGCATTATGGGAAACTGTATTGATAATGTCGGCAGGTGGGAGAAATGGTGATGCATCATCGATCATTATCTTCTTTACTGCATTGATTGGAATATCTTCGTAGTAATCGAGCCACCGTTGATACCGGCTTTCCCATGACGGGGCATCTTTTATAAAACTGGTGCAGAATATAATGGCTTTCATTTGTTACGCACATTCCTTGTGTTTGAGAAATCCAGGTGATACATGATCTGATCATTAAAATTTTCAACTATTTTAACAGACTGGAGGCGCCCAAATAACTGAAAGGGCATGCCGGCGATGTGCCCGCTGGCCTGATGGCGCCCACTCGCGACGCCAGCGGTCAAGCATCGGCGCAAGGGGCACGTTTCACAGATGCCGTATCGTCCCCATGCCTCGATCATCGCTGGTTATACTATGTCCATGAAGAGGCTTCCCATGCGCCATCTCCTTACATCCGTGAACCAATGAAAAACACCACCGTCGAATATCGTCATAACTTTCCCCTTGATCCGCTGGACGTTGTTCGCGTGTTCGATCACTCCGGCATCAAGCGGCCCACCAGCAACCTTCCGAGAATCGCGCGCATGTTTGCCGCGCCTTGCCTGGTGCTGTCGGCCTGGGTGGATGGCGAACTTGTGGGGCTGGCCAGGTCGCTCACCGACCATGCGTATTGCTGCTATCTCTCGGACCTGGCGGTAGACAAGCAATACCAGGGCCTGGGTATCGGCAAAGAGCTTGTCAAGCGCACCCAGGCCATCATCGGTGACGAAGTATCCCTGATATTGCTCTCCGCCCCCGATGCCATGTCCTACTATCCGACGCTTGGTTTTGAGCCTGCCGGCAATGCTTTCGTCATTCGGCGCAAACATTGAGTGAGTATTTCGAGGAATTCCTGCACAGTTATGAAACTTGTATACACTCTCGCCGAAGCCTTAATAAAAGACCCTGCTCGCATCGCCAAAACCCAATCCCTCACCCTTGATAACGCCAGGCCCCACATGGGCTTGAAAGGCAGCTACGGCCTGTTCGCCTCTGACGAGTGGTGGGAAAGCATCAAGGCCGGCCGCATCCAGACGCAAACGGTGACGGGCAGGATCGAGCGCACGTATTTCGCGGGCCAGGATAGCCGGCGCGGCGATCAAGTCAACAGTTTTACCTTGCGCCTGGACGATGGCTCGGCAGTCGACGAGAGCATCTACACGCACAGCAAGCACGACATCAAGTTGTTCGTGCCCGGCGCCATGGTGACGATGGTGTATGCGCTGGACGAACTCAAGGCGCAGCCAGCCGCCGACAGCAGTGTCAACGTGGCGCGTATCGTGCTGGAAGGGTACTGCGTCTTGCCGCCACACCCGCTATCTGCACAGAGTTGACCTCGGACAAATTCTGCACTGGAATTCGTTTGACCGCCCCCCGCACCAGGTCTAGAGTCAACAAGGACACTTCAACCGACTGCGTCCCCCATGGCCAAGCCCTTTCCCCTGAATCCCAAGAACCCCGAACGCATCTGCTGGGGTTGCGACAAGTATTGCCCGCCGGATGCCATGCGTTGTGGCAATGGTTCCGAGCGCACGCAGCACCCGATCGAACTGTTTGGCGAAGGCTGGAATGACTGGGGGCTGGCGGCGGCCGACAAGGCCGACAAGGAGCAGGAGAATAAGCCGTGATGGCAACCCCTGCCGCGCATTGACCCGCTACAATTCCTCATCGCATCCGCGCCGAGGAAATACCCATGCAAGAGATACTGTCCCGCTGGCTGGAAAGCAGCGCCGCCGATGTCCAATTGGTCGAACACCCGGCCGTGCACACGATCGCCGAAGCGCTCATCCATGTACCAGCCATGCCTGGCTTGATGGTGAAGAATCTGTTCGTGCGCGACGAGAAGGGGCGCCGGCATTTTCTCGTCATCGTGCCTTTCGACAAGCGTGTCGACCTGGCGGCGCTGGGGCGCTTGCTGCCCGCCAGCAAACTGAGCATGGCCTCGCCCGAACGCCTGCTGCAGCACCTGGGCATCACGCCCGGGTCCGTCAGCCTGTTTGCGCTGATCCACGACAGCGTGTAGGCGGTGGAACTGGTGCTGGACGAGGCCGTGTGGGATGCTGACTCAGTGCAAGCCCACCCGCTGCGCAACACGGCCACGGTGGCGCTGTCGCATGCCACTTTGGTCCGTTTTCTCGCGCATACGGGCCATGTGCCCCGCATTCTGAACGTGCCGGCAGCTATTTAAATAGCGTCTTTCAATGCCCGGTCACGGGCGCGCCGCCGCTGCGCCGTCCCGGGCGGAAACCGTGTTCGCGGGCCGACCAGGCGACAAGGAACCCCAGCAGCAGCAGGCTCACCATCGCCCATGGGAAAGCGTCCGCGCCCCAGGTTTCCAGCAGGGCGCCGCCCACCACGCCCGCGGCCGCAATCGCGCCATTCCACGCCACGACATTCATCGACAAGGCCACGTCGGCACCGCTGCCGGCCGTGTCGGCCAGTGCCGTTTGCAGCAGGGTGGCCGCGCCGCCAAAGCTCAGGCCCCAGACGGCCATGCCCAGGTAGATTACAAAGGGGATGTGCGATGCGAGGCCCAGCACGAGGGCCGTCGCGGCGAACACTGCCAGGCTGGCCAGCACGGTGGCGCGCAGGTGGCGCTCGACCAGCTTGCCCGTGATCCAGATGCCGGCCATGGCGGCGGCGCCGAAGACGAGCAGCACTAGGTCGATTCGCTGCGTCAATCCGGCCGGCGCGACGAACGGGGCGATGTATGTGTAGAGAATGTTGTGGGCCAGCATCCAGGCGATGACGACGGCCAGCACGGGGCGCACGCCCGGCGTCGTGAAGACGCGGCGCAGGGGCAGGCGTTCATGGATGGACTGGCCCGGGTAGTCGGGCACCTTCGCCAGCACCCAGGCGATCAGGATCAATGTCAGTGCAGAAATGATCCAGAACGCGGCGCGCCAGCCGACGAGCGAGCCGAGCAAGGTACCCAGCGGCACCCCCAGGGACAGGGCGACGGGGGCGCCCACCATGGCCAGCGCCAGGGCGCGGCCTTGCTGATGCGGCGCCACCATGCGACGCGCGTAGCCGGCGAGCAAGCTCCACGCCAGCCCGGCCGCCATGCCGGCAAAGAAGCGGGCCGCCAGGGTCAGCCAGTAGTGCGACGATAGGGCCGTGACGGTATTGAACATGAGAAAGCCGATGATGGTCAGCAGCAGCACGTTGCGACGGCGCCAGCCGCGCGTGGCGATGGTGAGCGGAATGGCCGCCAGCAGGGAGCCGAGCGCGTAGGCCGTGACCATTTGCCCGGCCAGCGCGGCGCTGATGTCGAGCCCCGCGCTGATCTGCGGCAGCAAGCCGGCGGGCAAGGTTTCAGTAACGATGCAGATAAAACCCGTCATGGCCAGGGCCAGCAGGCCGGCAACGGGGAGGCGGTCGGCCAGCACTGGGCTGGTTCCGGTAGTGATAGTGGCGTGATTCACGGCAAACATCCTTGTAAAGTAATCGGGCGCAGAAATCCCACGACCGTTATAGCGGTATATATGTATCGATCAGTATAAATATAGGCGATGGCGCGCCGCGTTGTCAACGACTTCTGTATCGAGTAGTATGTAAGTAGCGTATAAGCAGATGAGAAGGAGCGATGGATGGCGCAAATGGGACGGCCGCGCACGTTCGACCGGCAGGCAGCGGTGGAACAGGCCATGTTTTTATTCTGGCAACAGGGGTATGAATCGACGTCCTTGAGCCAGCTCAAGGCGAGCCTGGGCGGCGGCATTTCCGCGCCCAGCTTTTATGCGGCGTTCGGTTCGAAGGAAGCACTGTTCCGCGAGGCGGCGCAATGCTATCTGGACACGTTTGCCCGCGTGACGGAATGCCTGTGGGACGATAGCCTGGCGCCGCGCGCGGCCATTGAGCAGGCCTTGCGCCAGTCGGCCAGCATGCAGTCCGAGCCGGGCCACCCGCCCGGCTGCATGGTGGCGCTCGGCTGCATGAGCGCGCCGACGGCCGAGCATGCGGCCGTGGCCGCACCGCTGACGGCTTCGCGCGCCCGCACGCGCGCCGGCTTCGTGCACTGCGTCAAGCGGGGCATGGCGAGCGGCGAATTGTTAGCAGATACGGATGCAGTGGCGCTGGCGTCCGTCTTCGACAGCTTTTTATCGGGCGTGGCGATCCAGGCCCGCGATGGCGTTGGCTACGCCGTGTTTGGCTCTGCCATTACGCAGGTGATGCGCGTGTGGGATGCCAACCGCTTGACTGCCTAGACTGTAAAGCGAAACTCCAGCACGTCGTCGCCATACTTGTCCGTTTCGCCCGTCGCCGTCCAGCCCAGGTAGCGGTAAAAGCCGTAGGAGCGCGAGGCGGGGTCGCTGGAGCAGCCGAGGAACAGCCGTTGGTGGCCTTGTGCGCGCAACTCCGTCATCACCAATTCCAGCAAGGTCTTGCCTAACCCTAAGCCTTCGAATTCCGGTAGCAGGGCCAGGACGATGATTTCGCCCGAGTCGCGCTCGCCAAAGCAGTAGCCGACCAGCTGGCCGTCGTGATGGCAGACCTGGCCAGGCAGGCTGCCTGAACGCATCATTTCCGCCCAGGTGTCGGCCGTGATACCTACTTCCGCCAGGCGTTCCTCGGGGATGGCGTTTTGCCGCGTCTTGCCGCGCAATGCGATGAAGGCCGGGGTATCTTCTGCCTTGGCTGCATGGAAAGTAATCGATGCTGGGTGTGTCGTCATGTGTTGTTCGATGGTGTCGGATAGTGGATAAGATTATTCCCAGGATTTGCGCATGGTTTGCGCTTGGCGCTGCCAGTCAACTACATTTTTCTTTTCGATGGCTTGCTGGCCGGGATTACCGCTATCGATGATTTCATCCTTGACGATGATCAAGTCGTTTTTTTCATTCAAGCGATATTCACGGTAGCGCTCGCAATCCTGTTCGCGCCGGGCGATGGTGATTAACTTGTTCGCCTGCCATTGATAGCTGTCTTCATAAAAACATTGCGCCGCGCAGCCGCAATTGGGGATGCCGCCTTCGATTCCTTGACCGGTGATGCTGATATCCAGATTCGGAATGGCAGATAATGGCTTGTTGAAACGGTATTGCTTCGCCGGCGCATCCCACAGCCACACATCGGAGCAGCGGATGCGCCCCTGGCTATCCGTGTAGCCGGTCACCCACAGGTCGGCGTGGCCGTCGAAATTCATGTCGACCAGCAGCGCGTGCAAATTGCCCGTGCCGCTGCTGCTGCAACTGCCATTGATCCACTGCTTGCCGGCTTTCAGCTGGTAGGTCTGTTTTTCATCGTGATTCACATAACGGATATCGGCCGCTTGCCGTACTTTGCCTGTCGCGGCTTTCTCCAGGTGCAAGGTGCCACCATAAACTGTGGTGGAAATCAGGGATAAAAGCAGAGCAATCAGTTTCATGGCGATATTCTTGGGCGGGTATTGGGAAGCAATGCCCCGATTGCATCAGGCAGAGAGTGATCATACTGCATGATTCCGCTAATGCGCCACACCGTTTCCTATCGTGCATTCTGCGCGGAACAGTGCTGTGTACAATGCCAAAAAATCTCCGAACAAGGAATTCTGATGACATCCTCTCCCGAATCGTTGAATGAAGCGGGCATCCTCGCTTATAACGATAATAATCATGCCGAGGCGTTCAGGCAATTCGACGCGGCCGCGCGCACCGGCGATCCTGCCGGCCAGCATTTATTGGCCAGCCTGTATTACCAGGGACATGGCGTGACGCAAGACTTGGCGAAAGCGGTGGAATTGTTCACGGCCGCCGCGCAAGCGGGTTTTCCGCCATCGCTGGCCAACCTGGCCCTGATGTATGCGAGCGGTGATGGCGTCGCGCAAGATACGGCGCAAGCGCTCGCGTATGGCCGCCAGGCGGCCGAGGCGGGCGATGGCCAGTCGCAATTCAATCTGGCGCAGGCGTACCGCAAGGGCGATGGCGTGCCGCAAGACTATGCCGAGGCGGCGTTCTGGTACAAGCAGGCGGCCGAGGCCGGTTCCCTGTCGGCGCAGAATGAATACGGCTTGCTGTACGCGCAAGGGCAGGGCGTGGAGCTCGATTACGTGCAGGCGTATGCGTGGATCGCCATGCCGGCCGAGGCGGGCAGCACGCAATCGATCAAGAACCGCGACCAGTTACTGGAAATTCTGACGCCCTCACAGCAGCAGGCGGCGCGTGCGCTGGCGGCCGAGTATGCGGCGCAGTATGGCGTCAATCCCCACTAAAGTAACACCTAACAAAACCTACTGCGCGTCGTAATTTGCGGTCTGCGATGCTCACTGTACCTTCGTACAGTTGCGCTTCTCAACCACAACTTCCTTCCGCTCGCTACGGTTTTGTTAGGCCTTGTTATTGGGATTTCCCAGGCAGCTTGCTTAGCACACCTGCCGCATCGAGCTCGTAGCTGTCGAAATCGCGTGCCAGGAACAGCTTGCCTGAATAGTGCAGCCGCGCTTCCTCTTCCAGTTCGGCCATGCCTTCCGCATGGTGATAGCGGGCGCTGAAGTGGGTGAGGATCAGGTTTGGCAAGCGGACCGCTTCGGCGAACTGCGCCACGCGCTGCACGGAACTGTGCGTGGGGCCGGGGCCCACTTTCTGCAGCATGGCTTCCGTGTAGGTGGCTTCATGTACGAGCAATTGCGCACCGGCGCAGGCGTCCGCCAGCAACGACGGCGTGTCGTTGTCGCCGCCGATTACCACCGTGGCGCGCTGTGTTTCCGTCTGGCGGAAAGCGCCGGCCGCTAGTACCGTGCCATTGTCCAGGATCGCATCCTGGCCCGCCTGCAACAGGCCCCAGGCGGGGCCAGGGGGCACGCCGGCGGCCAGCAGGGCCGGTTTGTCCAGCTTCCACCTGCTCGTTTCCAGCGCAAAACGGTAGCCCACGCTTGGCGCGCGGTGCGACAGCGCATGGCGCTCGATGGTCAGGCCCGCTTCGTCGTACACGACTGGCGCGCTGTCCACGTCGATGTGGATCAGCGGGTACGTCAGGAACAGTTCCGTGTGCAGCAAGGTTGCGTCGATCCACGCCTTGATGGCGGCCGGGGCGATCAGCAGCAAGGGCTTCTTGCGCCCCGTCATCGAGGCGCTGGCCAGCAGGCCCGGCAGCCCATAGCTGTGGTCGCCATGCACGTGGGTGATGCAGATGCCCACCAGGTCGTGCACGGACAGGGGAATACGCTGCAGCCGGTGCTGCGTCGCTTCGCCGCAATCGATCATCCACCAGTCGCGGTTGTGCGTGGTTTGCAGGGCCAGCGACGTGACGTTGCGGTGGCGCGTGGGCACGCCGGAAGACGTGCCGAGAAAAGTCAGTTTGAACATGGGCGCATTATGCGGCAGGGCGGCGGATTTGTGCAGTATCAAGGCAACTTGCCTGCGTCGTGTAGTCGACAAAGCCGTCGCGGCGGCAAAAGCTGGCCAGCTGCATGCCGGCCTGGCGCGCGATACGGATGGCCAGCGAGGTGGGCGCCGAGATGGTGGCGACGAGCCCGATATGCATGCGCGCCGACTTGCGCACCAGTTCATAGCTGGCGCGGCTGGACAGGAAGACGAAGCCGTCGTGCATGGCGATGCGGTGCAGCGCCAGGTAGCCGATCAGTTTATCCAGGCCGTTATGCCGGCCCACATCCTCGAACACTTTCACGATGGCGCCCTCGGCCGTGCACCAGGCGGCGGCATGCACGCCGCCCGTCTTGTGCATCAGCTCCTGGTAAGGCAGCAGTTCGCGCGCGGCGCGCCCGAGGATGGCGCTGCTGGCGACCAGCGGCGGCAAGGGACGCGTGATCTTTTCCGGCACCAGGTCCAGCAGGGCCAGGCTTTCGATGCCGCACACGCCGCAACCGGTGCGCCCGGTCAGCGCGCGGCGGCGGGCCTTGAGCCGCATCAAATCTGGTTGGGCGATGGTCAGCCGCACTTCCGCGCTGTCCTCGCCGCAGCACACGTCGAGGTCGTAGATGTCGCGCACGCTGCCGACGATGCCTTCCGTCAAGGTAAAGCCGACGGCGAATTCCTCGAGGTCGCGCGGCGTGGCCATCATCACCGCGTGGGCGATGCCGTTGTAGACGAGGGCCACGGGATACTCCTCGGCCACCAGGTCGTGGCCCGCCGTGGCCACGCCGGCCTGGTGGCGCACCATGGGAACTTCCAGGTAACCGTCGCGTTCGGTGGTAGTGGTATCAAAGTCCATGCTGTTCTCCCGTTAATTGATTTGATAGCGCGGGCAGGGCCGGATCGAGGGCGGCAGCGGGTCGCCGTTCAATTCCAGCAGCGAGCGTTCCGTTTCCCGCGTCATGGCGTTCAGGGCCAGGCAGTTGGGCGCCAGGCCGAACGGTTCGGCGATCTGCTGCGCGATGGCTTCCAGCGCAAACAGGGTGTAGGCAACAAAGACGGAAATGAGGGGCGTGGCCACGCCGATGGCGTCCACCAGGCCCAACGGCAGCAAGAAACAGTACATATAGACGGTGCGGTGCACCAGCACGCCGTACGGATACGGGATCGGCGTGTTCTTGATGCGCTCGCAGCCGGCCACGGTGGCGGCCAGATCGTTGAGCTGGGTGTCGAGCATCCACAGCAACTGCGTCTGGCCCGGCTGGCGCTGCACGGCGTCGTACAGCATGGCGCGTACCGAATGGAGCACGGCGACGGGCTTGAAGTTGACGCCTTGCAAGCGCTGCACTTCCTCGGCCGGCAGGTAGCGTGCCAGGTCTGCCTGCGGGTCCGTCTGGCGCAACTGGTGCTTGAGCGCGTAGACGAAGGCGACCAGGCGGCGCAGCAGAAATTCGCGGTCCAGGCCGCTCGTTTCCTGCGGCAGATACGTGAGCGCCTGCGAAGCCAGGGCGCGCGCGGCGATCAGCAATTGCCCCCAGATATGCCGCGCCTCGACAAAGCGCGCATAGCTGGCGTTGTTGCGAAAGCCGAGGAAGATCGCCAGGCTGATGCCGACCATGGGAAACGGCGCCGTATCGAGCGGAATCTTGACGCCGAAGATACGGCCATCCGTCAGCAAGGCCAGCGAACTGACGACCAGCATCAGCAGCAATTGCGGGATGATGGCTTGCAGCACCGAGCCATCCCAGACGAACAGCATGCGAAACCAGTTGGTGGTGGGGCGGATAATCATGATGGAATGCGCATGCCGTGCTGCCGGTTAATGTTTCCGGGGCACGACTTTGCCCTCGAAGACGTAGTATTGGAACAGGTTGTAGCCGACCATGATCGGCAGCATGGAACCCATGCCGATCAGCATGAAGATCAGGGTAGGCTCATCGGAGGCGGCCGCCGCGATGCTCAGCTTGCCCGGCACCAGGTCGGGGAAAAAGCTGATGGCCAGGCCCGCGAACGAGGCCAGGAACAGCACGATGGCGCCGCGGAATGGTCCGCGCACGCCATTCACGTGCACGGCCCACAGGATATAAATAAAAGCGCTGGCGGCGATAGCGGCCAGGGCCAGCAGCACGCCGAACACGCCCGGCTGCGCCCAGCGGTCGTGGCCGATGGCGCTGAAGACCATGGTGCCGGCCGACAGCACGATGGCGGCCGCGACAGTCGCCAGCACGCTGGCCGTCGCGTAGCGGCGCGCCGCCGCTTCCAGCTGGCCGCCCGTCTTCTTGATCAGGTAGGTGCTGCCTAGCAGGCAATAGCCGGCCACCACGCCCAGCGCCGTGCACGCCGTGAAGATGCCGCTCAGCCAGCCCGGCTGTAGACCCGTGATGACTTCGCCCAGCACCACGCCTTGCGCCACGGCGGCCAGCAGGCTGCCCACGCCGAAGACCAGGTCCCACTGGCGCTTCCTGCCGGCCGCATGGCGGAACTCGATCGAGGCACCGCGCATGATCAGGCTGGCGATCAGCAGCATGATGGGGATGTACAGCTGTTCCAGCAACGTGGCGTAAGCGCTGGGAAAGGCGCCGAACAGGGCGCCGCCCACCACCACCAGCCAGGTTTCGTTGGCGTCCCACACGTGCTCGATGGACTGGAAGATCAGGTTGCGTTCCTGTTCGCGGCGGGTGAACAGGCTGAGGATGCCCACGCCCAGGTCGAAACCGTCCGTGACCACGTAAAAGATCAGCATCAGGCCGATCAGGCCGAACCATGCATTGCCCAGCATGGCGTGCGAATTCATCTCCATTACAAACTCCTTGATTGGTAGCGGCGCATTTCAGTAGCCCACGGCATGGGCAGCGTCCGGCAGCGGCAGCGCCACGTCCGGGCCTTGTTGCAGCCATTTCTTGGCAAACACAAAAAACGTAGCGAACAGCACGACGTAAAACACGAAGAACATCAGCATGCTGCCGGCCACGGCATGGGCCGCCACGTCGGAGACGGCGTCGCGCGTGCGCAGCAGGCCGTACACGACCCACGGCTGGCGTCCCACTTCGCGCACGATCCAGCCGCACTCGACGGCGATGTAGGGCAGCGGTATCGTCAGCACCCAGGCCAGCAGCAGCTTGCGATTGCGTACGAACTCTTCCACCCGTCCGCCCACCTTGCGCCAGACCACGAAGGTCCAGAACGACAGCAGCACGAACCACATGCCGATGCCGGCCATGGCGCGAAACGCGTAGTACAGCAGCGGCAGCATGGGCGGCTGGTCTTCGCGGGCGATGTCGGCCAGGCCCGTGATCTTGCCCGTCGCGCTATGCGTGGCGATCACGCTGAGCATGCCGGGCACTTCGATGGACCAGTCATTCTTTTGCTCGGCCTGGTTGGGCCAGGCCAGCAGGGACCAGGCCGCACCCTCGCCATCGCGGTTCGTGTGCCAGTGGCCTTCGATGGCCGCGCCCTTGGCGGGCTGGGTCTTGAAGACATCGACGCCGCTCGAATCGCCGAGCCAGACCTGCAACGGTGCGATGATGAGCAGCAGCATCAGCGCCAGCTTGAACGAGCGGGCGAAGAAGGCCGGTTCGCGGCGCTTGAACATATACCAGGCGGAAATGCCGGCGATGACGAACAAGCCCGTTTCCACGGCGGCCACCCACATGTGGCCCACGGCCCAGGCCATGTCGGGATTGAAGATGGCGGCCACGTAATCGGTGACGATGATCTTGCCGTCGACCACGCGCACGCCGGCGGGCGTCTGCATCCAGGAATTGGCGACCATGATCCAGAACGAGGAAATGCTGGAACCGAGCGCCACCATGCCGGTGGCAAACAGGTGCACGCCCTTCGGTACGCGGCCCCAGCCGAACATCATGACGCCGATGAAGCCCGCTTCCAGCATGAAGGCCATGGCACCCTCGAAGCCGAGGATGTTGCCGATGAACTGGCCCGAGTGGTGCGAGAACGGCGCCCAGTTGGTGCCGAACTGGAACTCGAGGGGAATCCCGCTGACGACGCCGACGGCAAAGTTCAGCACCAGCAGCTTGCTCCAGAAGCGCGCGTGGCGGTAGTAGACGGGGTCGCTGGTGCGTAGCCACAGCGCCTCGACAACGAACAGGAACAGCGACAGGCTGATCGTCAATATGGGCCACAGGATGTGGAAGATGGCCGTCATCGCAAATTGCGCGCGCGACAGGTCCAGGGTATCGAAACCGAACATGGCGTTCTCCTGATCAGCTGAGGGCGGCCGAAGGCGACAGCAGCACGGGGATGGATTTGAAGGTCGGCGTGCGCGAACCTTCACCCACGCTGTCGAGCGGCACCAGCGGATTGGTTTCCGGGTAGTAGGCGCCGATGCAGCCGCGCGGGATGTCGTACTCGACCAGCAGGAAGCGGTCGGCGCGGCGGGCTATGCCGTCATGCCACACGCCGATCAAGTCGACCCAGTCGCCGGCCGCAAAGCCCAGCATGGCCAGGTCGTCCTTGTTGATGAAGACCACGCGGCGCTGGCCGAACACGCCGCGGTAGCGGTCGTCCATGGCGTAGATCGTCGTGTTGTACTGGTCGTGCGAACGCGTGGTCATCAGCACCATCAGGCGCTCGCCATATTGCTGGCGTGCACGGTGGATCGGTGTGTCCAGTTCGATGGCGTTGACGAGGAATTGCGCCTTGCCGCTGTCCGTTTTCCATACCCGCTCGCGCGAGGCGATTTTCAGGTGGAAACCGCCCGGTTTGGCCACGCGCAAGTTGTAGTCGAAAAAGTCGTCAAAAACTTGTTCGATGGAATCGCGCAGCAGCGCATAGTTGCCGGCATAGCGCAGCCAGTCGATCTTTTCGCTGCCGATGGTCGCTTGCGCCATGCCGGCCACGATGGCGATTTCCGAACGCAGATTGGGTGAAGCGGGCTGGTTCATGCCAAACGAGATATGCACCATGCTCATCGAGTCTTCCACCGTCACGCCTTGCGCCACGCCCTGCTGCACGTCGATTTCCGTGCGGCCCAGGGTGGGCAGGATCAATGCATCCTTGCCGTGCACGAGGTGGCTGCGGTTGAGCTTGGTGGCGATGTGCACGGTCAGGTCGCACGAGCGCAGCGCGCTCCACGTGCGCGGCGTGTCCGGCGTGGCCATCGAGAAATTGCCACCGAGCGCGACAAACACTTTGACTTTTTTTTCCAGCATGGCTGCTATCGTGCCGACGGCGTCGTAGCCGTGGTGGCGCGGCGGCTCGAAGTTGAAGACGAGGCCCAGGCGGTCGAGGAATTCCTTGGTCGGCTGTTCCTCGATGCCCATGGTGCGGTCACCCTGTACGTTCGAGTGGCCGCGCACGGGGCACAGGCCCGCGCCGCGCTTGCCGATATTGCCGCGCATCATCATCAAGTTCGACAGGATTTGCACGGTGGCCAGCGAATTCTTGTGCTGCGTCACGCCCATGCCCCAGGTGGCGATGACGGCCTTGCCCTTCACGTAGATCTGCGTGAGCTCTTCGATCTTGTCGCGCGCCACGCCCGATTCGGCCAGCAGCAAGTCCCAGCTTTCCGCGCGCAGGTCGGCCGCGAACGCGTCGAAGCCCGTCGTGTGTTCGGCGATGAAGGCGCAGTCGAGCACGCGCTCCTGGCCGTGGGCGATGGCGTCGTCATCGAGCTCGACGATGCGCTTGGCCATGGCCTTGATCAGCGCGAAGTCGCCGCCCAGGGTCGGGCAGATGAACAGCGAGCAAATGTTCGTGCTGCCGCCCGTCAGCATTTCCAGCGGGTGCTGGGGGCTCGTGAAGCGCTCCAGGCCCCGTTCGTGCAATGGGTTGATGGAAACAATGGTGGCGCCACGGCGCGACGCTTCGCGCAATTCTCCCAGCATGCGCGGGTGGTTGGTGGCCGGATTCTGGCCGAACAAGAGCAAGGTATCGGCATGCTCGAAGTCGTCGAGCAGCACCGTGCCCTTGCCGATGCCCACGGTTTCCGGCAAGCCACGGCTGGTCGCTTCGTGGCACAGGTTGGAGCAATCGGGGAAATTGTTGGTGCCGTAGGCGCGCACGAACAGCTGATACAGGAAAGCGGCTTCGTTGCTGGCGCGGCCAGACGTATAGAAGGCGGCCTGGTTCGGGTCGTCCAGCGCGTGCAGGTGGTGCGCCACGAGGGCGAACGCGTCGTCCCAGGAAATGGCCTGGTATTTGTCGCTGGCAGAGTCGTACACCATGGGGTCCGTCAAACGGCCATGTTGTTCCAGATCATAGTCCGACTGCTCCATCAGTTCGGTGACCGTGTGCTCCTGGAAAAACTCGGGGCGCACGCGCTTGCTCGTCGATTCGGCGGCCACGGCCTTGACGCCGTTTTCGCAGAATTCAAACGTCGACGCGTGTTCGCGGTCGGGCCAGGCGCAGCCGGGACAGTCGAAACCATCGGGCTGGTTTTGCTCGAACAGCGAGCGGTAATTGCCCGCGCTGACTTTTTCCTTGAACAGATTGATGGCCACGTACTTGAGGGCACCCCAACCGGCCGCGGCATGGGTGTAGGGCGCGATGCGCGCGTCGGACTTTGGCTTGCTCATGATGACTCTCCTGGTGATATGCGATGGGACAATCACATGGTAGGGGCGGCGGCTTGCCCCGTAGGCGCACAGTTCCGGCTAAAAAAACAGAGTACAGATGGCAAGACGACGATGCCGGTCGCGCCGGCGCCGGCCGTGATTTATGATGAGGACAAGGAGAAAGAACATGCACAAGGAAGACAAGGAAGAGGGAATCGACGCGGCGCTGATCGCGCTGCTGGCACTGCTGTGGGAAGCACGGCAGGAGGCGCCGGAAAAACCGTGGTCACTGGCCAAGCTGGCCAAGCGGGCAGGAATACAGATGAGTACTTTGCTGCGCCAGCTCAATGCGCTGTCCAGTGCGGGACTGGTGACAGTCGCCACGGCGGAGAGCGGCGGCGACAGCGCTTCGCTGAGTACGGCGGGCGCCGAGCTGTGCGCCAGCGTGTTCGCGCCACCAGGAGAGTAAAGCCGAATCTGTACTCTATCGCCTGGCGCCGGACTGTACCTCCTTGAGTGCCTGCTTTCGTCCTATGCTACTTCCAGACGAACGCACATCAAGGGGAAGCACAATGAACACCATCAGGTATCCGCAGCCAGACCATAGTGAACCGTGCGTGGACGTGCTGGGCCGCCCCCTGACGGACTTGCGTATTTCCGTCATCGACCAGTGCAATTTCCGCTGCACCTATTGCATGCCGGCCGAGCTGTACCCCAGCGATTACCCGTTTCTGCCATCGAGCGAGCGCCTGTCCTTCGACCAGATTGAAACGATGGCGCGCGCCTTCGTGCGCCTTGGCGTGAATAAAATCCGCATCACGGGTGGCGAGCCGCTGCTGCGCAAGAACCTGGAGCAGTTGATCGAGCGTCTGGCGCGGCTCACCACGCCGGACGGGCGCGCCGTGAGCATCGCGCTGACGACGAATGGCAGCTTGCTGGCGGCCAAGGCGCGTTCGCTGAAGGATGCGGGTCTGGAGCGGGTCACCGTCAGCCTCGACAGTCTCGATAACGGCATCTTCCAGCGCATGAATGGCGTCGATTTTCCCGTCGAGAAAGTGCTGCACGGCATAGAGGTGGCACAAACCGTGGGTTTGAACCCCGTGAAGGTCAACATGGTCGTGCAGAAAGGCGTCAACGATAGCCAGATCGTGCCGCTGGCGCGCCATTTTCGACACACGGGCGTGAACTTGCGCCTGATCGAATTCATGGATGTGGGCGGCATCGGCGCCTGGTCGCGCACGCACGTCGTCACGTCCGAGGCGGCACGCGCGCTGATCGCGGCCGAGTTCCCCCTCGTGCCGCTGGCCGAAGGCAAGCCTGTCTTGCACGAAACGGCCAGCCGCTACCGCTATCTTGATGGCGGCGGCGAAGTGGGTTTCATTTCCAGCGTGTCGCAGCCGTTCTGCGGCGACTGCAGCAGGGTGCGCGTCTCGTCCGATGGCAAGCTGTTTACCTGCCTGTTCGCCCAGGACGGCCTCGACCTGCGGCCCCATCTGGACTCCGCGCAAGGCCTGGAAGCCCTGCTGCGCCAGCACTGGCAGCGCCGTGGCGACCGCTATTCGGAAGTGCGCGGCGCCCTGGACCAGCTTGGCGGGCGCAAGCAATATCCCACCGTGCGCATGTCGCTGGTGGGCGGGTGAGTGGTCTAGAGAAATTCGGTGATGAGTTTGCCGAGCAGAATAATGGCTTGCTCGACGTCCACGCTCCACGGATAGCTGTAGTTGAGGCGAATGCAATGCTTGTAGGCCTGGCTGACGGAAAACATGCGTCCCGGACCCACCGTAATCTTGCATTCCAGCGCGCGCCGGTACAGCTGCATGGAGTCTATGTCGCCGGGCAATTCCACCCACAGCACGTAGCCGCCCTGCGGATGCGAGATTTTCGTCCCGGTAGGAAAGAAGCGCAGTACGGCAGCCGCCATGATGCGCGCCTGCTGGGCATAGGCCTTGCGGGTGCGGCGCAGATGCTGTTCATAGCCATCGTTTTGCAGGTATTCGGCAATCGCCAGCTGCGGAAACGAGGACGTGGCCAGGGTGTTGAGGAATTTGAGTTCCTCCACCTTGCCCCGGTAGCGCCCGGCCAAGGCCCAGCCCACGCGCTGGGCGGAACTGAGGCTCTTGGAAAACGAGGAGCAGTGCAGCACCATGCCCTTGCGGTCGTACGACTTGAGCGACGATGGATGGGCGTCGCCGTAATACAGTTCGTTGTAGACGCCGTTTTCGATGGCGGGCACCTCGTGTTGCTCCAGCAGCTGGACCAGGGCCCGCTTGCGCTGGTCGGACATCTGGAAGCCCAGCGGATTCTGGAAGTTCGGCATCACCATGACGGCGGCGATGGGCTGGCGCGCCATGATGTCGGCCAGCGCTTCGACGCTGATGCCGTCGTACGGATCGGTGGACACTTCCACCACCTTCATGCCCAGCCGTTCGACGGCCATCAGCATGGCATAGAAGGTGGGCGATTCGACGGCGATGGTGTCGCCCGGCTTGGCCACGGCTTGCAGGCACAGGTTGATCGCTTCCGTGGCGCCCACGGTGACGATGATTTCATCGGGATCGATGGCCAGGCCGTTTTCCATGTAGCGGCGGGCGATTTCGCGGATCAGTTGCGGGTTGCCCGGCGGCAGATCGTCCGTCACGTTCCACGCGCGGTTGCGGCGCGCCACGGCGCCCGCATACTGGTTGATGCGTTCCCAGGGAAACAGCGACGGATCGGGGTAGGGCGAGCCCAGCGGGATCGCGTCATGCAAGCCGATCGAGCGCAAGGTCGACAGCACCAGGCGGCTGACGTGCACTTCCGCCGGCACGGTACTGGGCTGGGAGGCCTGCATGCACAGGTCCGCAGTCTGCGCATCGCCGGCGCGGGCGCGCACGAAGTAGCCGGACTGGGGCCGGCTTTCGATCACGCCCATGCTTTCTAGCTTGACGTAGGCGCGCAGCACCGTGGTGATGCTCAGCTTGTGCTGCTGGCTGGTCTGGCGCACGGAGGGTATGCGTTCGCCGGGCAAGAGCACGCCCTTGGCCACCAGTTGCTCGATGTCGCCGACGAGCTTTTCATACAGTTTCATGCAATGGTATCCATTCTTTGATTCTTGCTCTACGTCATTGCATTATCGTCCAATTCATGACTACCTATAGTTACAGTTATCGCATGTTGCCTAAATGAAACTGCCATCCGGCACTTCTGGTTTAAGATCCACCTTGAAAACGAAAAAAGGAACATTGGTCATGGCAATTCCACAAAGCATGTTGTCTGTCGTCGCGCGCGACGAAGTGCATTTGCAGTTCAATGTGAAGGCCGGCGTCGATATGCGGCAATTGTTCAAGCTGCTGGGCAAGCTGTGGGAATCCGAAGTCACGGGCATCCTCGACCCCACCTTGAACCGCCACCATCAGTTGACGGGCGGCACGGCCAATGTGGTGCTGGGATTCAAGCCCGAGCTGTGGCGCGCCGCTTGCCCCGGCTGCGTGCCGGACAACATGGCGTCGTTCACGCAAGACCTGGTGGGCGCCAACGGCAAGACGGCGCCGGCCACCCAGCACGATTTCTGGGTCTGGATCACGCAGTCGAACGCGGCCACCTTGTATGACAGCATGCGCACGACGCTCACCTTGCTGAGCCCGTTCGCCGAGCTGGCCAGCGAGCAGGTGTGTTTTCCGTATCACAATAACGTGACCTTCGACGGCTTTGCCGACGGCGTCGCCAACCCGAATCCGTTCCGCGCCAATGGCGTGGCCATCATTCCGGACGGCGAGGCGGGCGCGGGCGGTTCGACCGTGCTGCTGCAGAAATGGCGCATGGACGTGGAGCGCCTGCGCGCCTTGCCCGTGCACGCGGCCGAGCAGGTATGGGGCCGCACCAAGGCCGGCAGCCATGAATTGTCGCCGCTGCCCGTCGATTCCCACGTGGGCCGCAACCAATTCATCCGCGATGGCGAGGAAGTCGACATCGTGCGCCGCAATGCCAATTACGCCAGTGCCGGCGAGGCGGGCGTCATGTTTGTCGGTTTCTGCAAGGACATCACGGTGACCATGGGCATGCTGCGGCAAATGTACGGCGTAGGCTATGATGGCGTCACCAAGACGGACAGGCTGCTGGATTTTTCCACGGCGCTGTCGTCGGCGATCTATTTCGTGCCCAGCATCGATGCCTTGCTGGCCGTGGGCATTTCGCCGGCGGATCCCGGCTAAGGGCCGCCCCGGCGGTTCCGATTTTTACTTTTATTAGGAGTTTTCCATGCGTATTCGTCCCGCCACATTGCTGTCCGCCCTGATCTTCGGCAGCGTCGTCTTCAGCGCTTCCGCTTCCGCCGTCGGCCTGGGTTTCCTGGCCGATACGCCGATGGCTTACCTGAACAAGAACGACAAGCCCGTCTTCGTGAAGGCCGTCACCGACGTGCTCAATGACAAGAAGGATGGCGAAACCGTGCAATGGAGCAATGAAGGCTTGCGCAATTCCGTGCGCATCGCCGCCGAAATCACGGCCAGCGACACGGAAAAGACGGATGCGCAAACCTGCCGCAAGGTGCAGGTGGGCTTGAGCGCCAAGGGCCAGGAACAGACGCTCAAGCTGAAGGTCTGCAAGGCCGGCACGGCCGCGTGGAAAGTGGCGAAGAGCTGATCGTCCGTGTTGTTCCCTTGCCGGCTCTGCACCGGCAAGGTGCGACTTTCTCATAAGTAAGTGTTGCAGCGGTTAGAATCACGCTTTACCCTCACTTTTCTCACCTGCATGCAGCAAAGTCGCCTCCTGTTTTTCCGCCTGGCCGGCCAGTTTCGCCGCTATGGCGCCATCGTTGCCGTCACCTTGCTGGCTGTCGGGGTGGCGTCCGCCACCGATGTGCTGTTAATCCGTCAGTTGCAAAACGTCGTCGACGCCATGCGCGAGACGGCCAGCACGCAGGTGGCGCCCGCATCGGGCGTGATGGGCATGCTACAGGGCTGGGTCGACCGTTTCTTGCCGGCACAGGCGGGGCAGGTGGACTTGTGGGTGATTCCCGCCACCATCCTGGGCCTGGCCGTGCTGCGCATGGTGTCGAGTTTTGCCGGCGATTACGGTTCCGTCTGGCTATCGAGCCGCGTGCAGGCCGATTTGCGCGAAAAAATGTTCGCCACCATCATGCGCCTGCCCAGCCGCTTTTTCGATACCACCACCACTAGCCTGACGCAGTCGCGCGTGGCCTTCGACGCGAGCCAGGTGTCGCAGGCAGGCTTGAACGTGCTCAACGTGATGGTGCGCGATTCCGTCGCCACCGTCGGCTATTTGATCTTGCTGTTCAGCATCGACGTGAAGCTGGCCCTGTTCTGCATGGCGTCGATGCCCATCGTGGCCATCGTCGTGACCCTGGCGGGGCGCCGCATGCGCCACCTGAGCAAGAGTTCGCAGCAAGCCGTGGGCGAGTTGACGTCCGTGCTCGACGAAAGCATCGCCGGCCAGCGCGTCGTGAAAATCTTCGGCGGCCAGGATTATGAACAGGCGCGCTTTGTCGACGTGGTCAAGCGCAACCGCCAGCTGGCCGTCAAGCATGCGGCCACGTCGGCCATGAATTCCGGCTTCATCATGATGCTCGTCGGTATCACCTTGTCGTCCGTGATCTATTTCGCCATGCTGCGCGCTCAAAGCGGTGCCATCACGCCGGGAGCCTTCGTTGCCTTCATGGGCGCCTTGATGGCCATGCAGTCGCCGATCAAGAATTTGACGAAGATCAATGAGCCGCTGCAACGGGGTTTGGCGGCGGCCGAGTCCGTTTTCGGCCTGATCGACACGCCGCTGGAACCGGACCCGGGCACAGTGGCCCCGGCGGCCGTGCAGGGCAATTTGTCCTTGCAGAACGTGCAGTTCCGCTACAACAGCGACGACCCTGACGCGCCCACGGCCTTGAGCGACATCACGCTCGACATTCGCGCCGGCGAGACGGTGGCCCTGGTGGGCGGCTCCGGCGGCGGCAAGACAACCTTGCTGGGCTTGCTGCCGCGCTTCTATGACGTCAGCGGCGGCCAGATCCTGCTCGACGGCGTCGACCTGCGCGACTACGCCTTGCTGGCCCTGCGGCGCCAGTTCGCCCTCGTCAGCCAGGATGTGATCCTGTTCAACGACACGATGGCGGCGAACATCGCCTACGGCGACCCGGCCCCGGACCAGGCCCGCATCGAAGCGTCGGCGCGCGCCGCCTACGCGCATGACTTCATCATGCAGCTGCCGCAAGGCTATGCCACGCAGGCGGGCCAGAACGGTTCGCGCCTGTCGGGCGGGCAACGCCAGCGCCTGGCCATCGCGCGCGCCCTGTACAAGGACGCGCCGATTCTCTTGCTCGACGAAGCCACCAGCGCGCTCGATACGGAGTCGGAGCGCTCCGTGCAGGCGGCGCTGGAAGTGCTGATGCGTAACCGCACCACCATCGTCATCGCCCACCGTTTGTCGACCATCGAAAGCGCCGACCGCATCGTCGTCATGCAGGGCGGGCGCCTGGTGGAGTCGGGCAGCCACACGGACTTGCTGCGGCAGGGCGGCGCGTATGCGCGCCTGCATGCGAGCCAGTTGTCGCCAGTTAAGGATAGCCTGGGCTGAGGTGTGGCGCGCCAGCGCATCCGCCGGGCCGGAGCCTGACCAGCAGGTCCGTCCCGGCCTTTTTTCATGGGGCGGCAATCGTGCCCATGGCGCAGGGCGCTTGCCTTTATGATGGTGGCCGCAAAGCAATATGATCAATGGAGCAACATGAAGAATCAACAAACGATGCGCTGGGTGCTGGCCGCCGCGCTTGGCATGAGCGCGGCCTTGCCGTTGGCGGCGCGAGCCCAGACCCCAATGCCGGCAAGCGCAATCGATCAAGCACAGGAAGAGGACAAGACCATGTATCTGGATCAAAATTTCATGCCAAGCAACCAGCGCCGCGCCACCTATGCGCTGCGCACGCCGCCCGTGCGCGACGAGGCGCTTGGCGCCTGGCACGTGCGGCTGGAATTTCCCGACACGCCGGGCGTGCTGGCCTTTGAAACCTACACCACGGATCTGGACCTGAGCCAGGTCAGGTTCGTGCGTTTTCGCAAGCACTACTACGAGAATGGCCAGTTGCTGCGCGAAACCTATTTCAATGACCAGGGCGAGGAGCTGCTCGGCGGCTGCGTGTACTTTGAAAATGGCCAGGTCAAGCAGCGGGTGACGGCCTTGCCGAACGGGCGCGACAGCATCTCGGAAACGTATCACGAGAATGGCCAGTTGATGAGCCGCACCTTGTATCACGACGACGAGATGGCCGATGGCGAGCACGTGTCGTATGGCGCGAACGGGGCCGTCAGCAACCGCTCGTATCAACGCAATGGCAAGATGGATGGCGTGCAGGAATCGTTTTATGACGATGGCAAGCTGTTCCAACGGGGACAGTTCGTCGATGGCCAGCGCGAGGGCGAGTTTGTCACGTATGCCCAGGACGGCAAGGTGCTGGGCAAAACCGTCTGGGTGCACGGCCAGCCCGACGGCTGGTCGTTTGAAAGCCATGGCAATGGCGTCATGTCGAACAAAACGCTGTACCGGAAAGGCGCCGTGCTCAGCTTGCAAACGTGGGGCCCTAGTGGCCGGCCAGTGTTTGCTTGGCAAAAAGACGCGCAGGGGCGCGACCATGGCGACACGACGGACTGGCATGCCAACGGCGTGCGCGCCAGCGTGACCCCGTTCGTCAAAGGCCAGCGCCACGGCTTGCTGCAAACCTGGTACAGCGATGGCAGCCTGCGGCAGATCGTGCCGTACGAGCACGGCAAGAAGCACGGCATCGAGCGCCAGTGGGACAAGGCCGGCAAGCTGGTGCTGGAACAGGCTTGGCGTGATGACCAGCCGGTGACAGGCAGTTAGTTCCGCGCCGCCATTGCAGGTATCATGTATGTATTCCGGCCCGCCAGCAGGCGCGAAGCCGGCGGGATAACTGGAGGCAATGGTGGCGGAAGCGGAAGTATCGGCGATAGCCAGGGCGCAGGGCATGGCCTTGCAAAACATGCGCGTTGTCATGCGCGCGGCGCAGCGGCACTCGGCGCAGATCGAGAAGCAGTGCGGCGTGTCGGGTGCGCAATTGTGGGTGATGCAGGAATTGCTGGAGCGGCCGGGCCTGCGCATGGGCGAGCTGGCCGGCAAGATGTCGATCCACCAGACGACGGCCAGCAACCTGGTCGACGCGCTGGTGAAAAAATCCTATGTGCGCAAGGCGCGCGACCAGCCCGACCAGCGCGTGGTGACATTGACCCTGACGCTGGAAGGCCAGGCCGTGATCGCCGGCGCGCCGCAGCCGGCGCGCGGCTTGCTGCCCAGCGCCCTGAGCCAGCTGGATGCCGCCAGCCTGGCGCGCCTGAACCAGGGCTTGAGCGCCTTGCTGGCCGTCATCGCTCCCGATGACAGGCTGGCCGGCATGCAGCCGTTTCCGTTTACGATGTAGTGTCGCGACTGGCCTGCGGCAGCCGTTGCAGCTGCAGCTGCGCCAGCGCCCCGTACAGCGGTTCGCTCAGGACGCGCGAGACCGTGCTGGCCACGACGGCGCAGGCCATCAGGCTCAGCACCATGCCGTGGCCGTCGACCATTTCCATGACAATGATAAACGCCGTCAGCGGCGCCTGCGTGGCGGCGGCCAGGAAACCCACCATGCCCAGCGCGATCAGGGCCGGTGCGTGCGGGTAGTGCAGCAGCGCGGCGATATCGTGGCCGATACCGGCGCCGATGGCCAGGGACGGCGCGAAAATGCCAGCCGGCACGCCCGACCACACGGTCAGCCACGTCGCCACGTATTTGAAGGCAACAAAGGCGGGCGCCACGTCGGACGAGCCTTCCAGCATGGCGCGCGTGGCCACGGTGCCGCTGCCGAACGTGGCGCCGTGGCTGGCGATGCCGATGGCCGCCACCAGCAGGCCACACACGGCGGCGAACAGCACGGGCCGGCCTTTCCGCCATGCAAACAATTTCCCCAGCGGATTGCCCCGGGAGGAGGCCAGCAGCAGCCGCGCAAACAAGCCGCCCGCCACGCCCGCGACCAGGGTCACAAGCAAGCCCGGCAAGGCCAGCGCCAGGCCGATGGGGCCAGGATGGATGATGCCGAAGTGTGTGGCGTTGCCGTGGATCGACACGGCCATCATGCCGGCCAACACGATGCCGGCGACGATCAGGCCGCTGTTGCGCTGTTCCGGCGAGCGCGACAGTTCCTCGATGGCAAACATGACGCCGGCCAGCGGCGTGTTGAAGGCGGCCGCGATGCCGGCCGCGCCGCCCGCCACGAGCAGGGAATGGGCGCTGACCTGCGAGTGACGGGGCAGCCAGCGGCGCGCGGACAGCATCACGCCGGCGGCGATCTGCACGGACGGCCCTTCGCGCCCCAGCGATAATCCGCCCAGCAAGCCGCCCGCCGTCAGGACGATCTTCGCGGCACTGAGTTTCAATGAGACAAATAGCGAGCGCTGCTCGGGCGCGACGGCCGGGTCCAGTGTCGCCATCACTTGCGGGATGCCGGAACCGGCCGCGCCCATCGCATAGCGGCGCGTCAGCCAGACGAGCAGGGCGGCGCAGGCCGGCGTCCACAGCAGGGCGAACCACCAGGCCTTGCCGTTAAAAAAGAGAAACAGGTCCAGCGCTTCCTCCGCCAGCCACGTAAATCCCACGACGACGAGCCCCGCGATGGCGGCCATGCCGACGACGACGGCGCGCGACCACCACAGGCGCGGGTTGGCAAATTCATGCTTGAAGGCAGAGGGAATATCGTGCAAGTGCTTCATTGCGGCAAGTCCAGGAAGGGGCGCGCAGGGCGTCGGGGAGACTTGCCATTATATAGATGTATTTGCTCGAATGTATTTGCCTGCCCAGTTGTGGCGCTTCCATTGTGGACTTTTACACAAACAGCTCGCGCCGCGCGCTCTGGCTGATGGCCACGGTGGCCGGGTGGCGCAAGCGCCGCTCCGTGGTGATCGCGTAGACTTGCTCGACGAGGCTGTCGACCCTGCCCAGCGCCACCACGGCGTATTGCTCGCACACCTGGGGCGCGATGACGGTGGGGGCGAAGAACAGGCCGGCGCCCGACTGGCCGAAGGCTTTCATCATGGCGCTGTCGTCGAACTCGCCGACGATGCGCGGGTGCAGGTTGTTATCGCCCAGCCACTGCAGCAAGCGCCCGTAGATGGCGAAGTCTTCGCCGGGCAGCAGCAGCGGCGCGCCGTCGAGGCATTGCGGGAAGCCGCCCGTCAGGGTGGCGGCCAGGGCTGGCGTGCCGAACAGGGTCATGCCGCTTTCGCCCAGTAGATGGTTAAAGCCGCGCACGCTCAAGTGGGCCGGCATGGGACGGTCCGCCATGATCAGGTCGAGCCGGTGCACGGCCAGGTCCGCCAGCAGGCTGGCCAGCCGGCCTTCGCGGCAAATGATGCGCAGCGGTTCGGCCAGGCCCAGCGCCGGTTCCACGAGGCGGCAGGCGATCAGTTTCGACACGGAATCGGCGCACCCCACGCGAAACGTCGTCGTCGTGGTGCGCGACTGGTCGCGCACGATTTCCAGCAATTCATCGCCCGTGCTGAAAATGCTTTCGGCATGGCTGAGGATGCGCCTGCCCGTGTCCGTCAATTCCAGCTGGCGCCCGCTGCGGCGGAACAGTTCCACGCCCAGGGTGTCGGCAAATTCGCTGAGCTGCCCGGAAATCGATTGCGGCGTCAGGTGCAGCTGCTCGGCCGCGCGGGCGATGCTGCCCGTCTTGGCCACCATCCAGAAATAGCGCAAGTGCTTGAAATTGAGTGTCGACATGGTGTTTCCCGGCAGGTTAATACATCGATTTTTCCGATGTATTATTAAATTATATTCGATTTGTTCGATGTTTGTATTCGGACTATGATGGCTGCTCAATTCATGCAAGGAGAGTGTCATGGACTTCAGAATACAGACAGATGGTCGCGGAGGCCGCCGATGAATGGCCTGGAAAGTATTGCTACGGCACCCATGTGGGCCGGCTTCATCGCCTTTGTCCTGGTGATGCTGGCGCTGGACTTGTTCGTCTTTGGCGGCAACAAAGCGCACAAGGTCAGCGTCAAGGAAGCGGCCACGTGGTCGCTCGTGTGGGTCAGCCTGGCCCTGCTGTTCAACGGCGGTCTGTGGTGGTATCTGAACGGCACGGCCGGTCCCGAGATCGCCAACCAGAAGGCACTGGAATTTTTCTCCGGCTACCTGATCGAGAAAGCCCTGTCGGTCGATAACGTGTTCGTCTTCCTGCTGATCTTCAGCGCCTTCCAGGTGCCGATCCAGTACCAGCGCCGCGTGTTGATTTATGGCGTGCTGGGCGCGATCGTCATGCGCGCCGTGATGATCATGGCCGGCGCGTGGGTGGTGAGCGAGTTCAGCTGGGTGCTGTACCTGTTCGGCGCTTTCCTGTTGATTACAGGTATACGCATGCTGGTGGCGGCCGATGCGGAACCGGACGTGGCGAACAACCCCGTGCTGCGCTTTGCCCGCCGCCACTTGCGGGTGGCCGACGGCGACCATGGCGAACGTTTCTTCGTCGCAAAGAATGGCTTGCGCTATGTCACGCCCTTGTTCCTCGTGCTGATCCTGATCGAGGTGACGGATCTGGTCTTTGCGGTCGATTCGATCCCGGCGATTTTCGCCATCACGACGGACCCGTTCATCGTCTTCACGTCGAACCTGTTCGCCATCATGGGATTGCGCGCCCTGTACTTCCTGCTGGTGGACGTGGCCGACCGCTTCCACATGCTCAAGTATGGCCTGGCGATGGTGCTGGTGTTCATTGGCGCAAAGATGCTGATCATGCCGTGGTATCACGTGCCCGTCGAAGCGTCCTTGCTGGTGGTGGCGGTCCTGATCGTGGCTAGCTGCGTGGCGAGCGTGTTCATCACCCGCAGCGACAAGAAGTAAATGCCGTACCGCGCGCCCTGCAATGGCGGGGCGCGCTTTTTAACCAAGAATGGAAAGAGGAACTATGCGTACCTATGCAATGAACAGTCCCCAGGCAGCGGGACGTATTCTGGCCCTGATGATGGTGGTCGATGGCAACCTGGCCAGCGCCGAGCTGCAAGCGATGCACCGCAGCAAGATCCTTGATCACATCGACCTGGAGCCGGCCGCCTTCCAGCAACTGCTGCAAGACCTGTGCGATGACATGCTGACATCGACCGTGCATGGCGCCGTGCAACTGGCCAATGGCGTGATCGACAGCTTGCTCGATGAAATCACCGACCCGGACTTGCGCCGCAAGCTGCTGCAAACCATGTGGAAGATCGCCGATGCGGACGACTGGCTGGCCGATGGCGAAGCCGTGTTGCTGGCCCGCGCCAGCGCGGCATGGTCGGCGGAAACCAACTTCCGCCGGCATGCGGCGTAATTACTGCGCCTTGTGCCCCATGGCAATGACGGCGGCGCCGGCCAGGGCCAGGCCCACGCCGGCGACGTCGGTCCAGGCGGGCGTGACGCCGTCCACCAGCCACAGCCATCCCAGCGCCGTGGCGATATAGATGGCGCCATACGTGGCGTACACGCGGCCGCTGGCGGCCGGATGCAAGGTCAGCAGCCACACGAAGATCAACAGGCTGAGGGCGGCCGGCAACAGCAGCCAGGCGCTGCCCTTGTTGCTCAGCCATAGCATGGGCAGGTAGCAGCCCAGCAGTTCGGCCACGGCCGTGACAGTAAACAGCCCGAAAGTGCGGGCAAGGCTGGTCCATTCGATGGCGTCGTTCATTGCATTCCTGTTTTTTCAGTCGAGCCGCCATTGTAGACGGGTGAGCCTTCATTGAGCTGCAGGGCAACATACAGCAGCAGGCGGTCATCCGTGTCGTCCAGGTCCAGCCCCGTCAGTTCGGCGATCTTTTGCAGCCGGTAATCGAGCGTGTTGCGGTGGATGTGCAAGGCCCTGGCCGTGGCCATCGGGTGGCTGTGGTGGCGGAACCAGGCGGCCAAGGTGCGCATCAGGGTGCCCGACTTGCGGTCGTGCGCCTGCAGGCGCGCCAGGGTCTGGCGCAACTGCTCCGCCTGCCAACCGGCTTGCAGGCCGGACAGCAGCACGGGCAGGCTCAGTTCCAGATAGGAAAAAGTGGTTTGTTCGCCATCGCGGGCGCGGCCCACGCGCGCCGTCTGCTTCGCCGATTCATACGAGGCCGTCGCGCCATCGAGGCCCGGCAAGGCCACGCCCATGGCCAGCGTGGCCGGTGGTGCGAGCGCCTGCTGCGCCACCTGGTGCAGTTCGAGCAGGCGCTGCCTGGCCTGCGCCGCGCGCGCCTGCTGCGGGCCGCTGGCGGGAAAGGCGTCTAGCAGCACCAGTTCGCCCGGCGAGACGACGGCCATCAGCAGGGATGGCCAGCGGGCCGACAGGTCGGACTGCACTTGTTGCAGCTGCGTCAGCACCTGGTCGAGCCGCTCGCCCGGGCCTTCGCCCGCATCCGGTATTTCCAGCACGAACATGGCGCGCGGCACGCGCAAATCGACGGCCAGGCGCGCCGCCCACGCCTGCATGCTGGCGTCCGAAATGCCCGTGCGATAGACGAGCTGGAACACGAATTCCTCGCGGTAGCGCTTTTCGTGTTGCAGCTCGCTGACCAGCCGCGCCTGCTCCAGCATCATTTCCGCCATGGCCCGCACCAGTTCGCCGAACTGGCGCACGGCGTCCGGCTCGCCCGTCAGGCCCAGCACGCCGCAAATCTCGCCGCGCACCGTCAGGGGCAGGTTGATGCCGGCCCGCGTGCCGGGCAGTCTGGCCATGTCGGCCGCGCTGATTTCCACGCTGGCGCGCCGGGCCAGCGCCAGTTGCGCGCCCGGATGCAGGTCGCCCACGCGCTGCGGATCGCCGCTGGCCAGGATCACGCCGCGCGCATCGATGACGTTCACGCTGAAGGGAATGATGTGCATGGTGCGCTGGACGATGTCCTGCGCCAGGGGAAGGTCAATATTCGGCATGTGGTGTCCGTCTTGTGCATATGCATGGAATCATCGTATAAAGCACCATATTTCTTCATGCATCCGCACGATGACTGTTTCTGTGGGCGATTGTACGATGGGCTGGCCGTATCCCATAAAAAATAGTCAGGAGACACCCATGACCACCCATCCAGGCGCCAGCCTGTCCGCCGGCGCGTCCGCGCAGGACCGCGTGCGCGAAGGCGCCTACCGCAAGGTGACCTTGCATCTGATCCCCTTTATCTTCATCTGCTACCTGTTCAATTACCTGGATCGCGTGAATGTCGGCTTTGCCAAGCTGCAAATGCTCGATGCGCTGCAATGGAGCGAAAGCGTGTACGGCCTGGGCGCGGGCATTTTCTTCATCGGCTACGTGGCCAGCGGCGTGCCCAGCAATCTGCTGCTGCACCGCCTGGGCGCGCGCAAGGTCATCGGCACCCTGATGATTGCCTGGGGCATCGCCTCGGCCTGCCTGATGTTTGTCACCACGCCGGCCGCGTTCTATTCGCTGCGCTTTATCACCGGCGTGTTCGAGGCGGGCTTCTTCCCCGGCATCGTGCTTTACTTTACGAACTGGTATCCCGCGTCGCGCCGGGGCCGCATCATGGGCCTGTTCATGTCGGCCATCCCCATTTCCGGCTTGCTGGGCAGCCCCTTGTCGGGCTGGATGATGCAATCGTTCGCGGGCCACGGCGGCCTGGCCGGCTGGCAATGGATGTTCCTGCTGCAAGGCATTCCTACCGTGCTGCTGGGCTTTCTCGTGTACGTACTGCTCAATGATGGCATCGCCCAGGCGAAGTGGCTCAATACCGAAGAAAAGCAGCTGCTGCGCGCCGACCTCGACGAGGATGAACGCCAGCGTCGCAACAGCGCGAATACGGCCGACACCTTTGCCAGCGTGCTGCGCAACAAGCATGTGTGGATGCTGGGCCTCGTGTATTTCTGTATCCAGATGGGCGTGTACGCGATCAACTTCTGGCTGCCCACCATCGTCAAGTCGCTGGGTTTCGCCAGCCCCGTCGCCGTGGGCTGGATCAGCGCCATTCCCTATCTGTGCGCCAGCATCTTCATGATCTGGGTGGGCCGATCGGCCGACAAGCACAAGGAGCGCCGCTGGCATTTGAGCGGCCCCCTGCTGATGGCGCTGTGCGGCTTGCTGCTGGCGACCCAGGCGCACGGCAACGTGGTTATCGCCCTGATCGGCCTGTCGCTGGCGACCATGGGCGCGTTGTCCGGCCTGCCCATGTTCTGGCCCTTGCCGACGGCGTTTCTCGGCAGCGCGGCGGCGGCCGGCGGCCTGGCGCTGATCAATTCGCTGGGCCAGGTGGCGGGTTTCGTCAGCCCCTTCCTCGTCGGCTGGATCAAGGATGCGACGGGCGGCACCGACGTGGCCCTGTATATTCTTTCCGCAGTGATGCTGCTGGGCGCCATACTGGTGCTGCGCGTTCCCGCGCGCATTGTGAATCGCTGATGTCATCGAAGGAGGAATTGAGAATGACGACCACTGCGGCGCCGCGCGCCTTGCTGCAAGCCATGTTCCAGGCCGCCATCGCCGCGGCCCAGCCGTCGCACTGCATCCCGCCCCATCTGCCGCCCGCGCCCAAGGGCCGGCTGATCGTCATCGGCGCCGGCAAGGCGTCGGCCGCCATGGCGCAAGCCGTGGAACGGCATTGGCCGGGGCCGCTGTCGGGATTGGTGGTGACGCGCTACGGCTATGCCGTACCGTGCGAACGCATCGAGATCGTGGAAGCGTCGCATCCCGTGCCCGATGCTGCCGGCATGCAGGCGGCGCGGCGCATGCTCGAGCTGGTCGGCAACCTGCACGCCGACGACACGGTGCTGTGCCTGATTTCGGGAGGGGGGTCGTCCCTGCTGGCCTTGCCACTTGACGGCATCAGCCTGGAAGACAAGCAGGCGCTGAACCGCGCGCTGCTGGCGTCGGGCGCCACCATCGGCGAAATGAATTGCGTGCGCCGCCATTTGTCCGCCATCAAGGGCGGCAGGCTGGCGGCTGCCTGCCATCCGGCGCAAGTGGTGACGTTAGCCATTTCAGACGTGCCCGGTGACAAGCTCGGCGACATCGCTTCCGGCCCCACGGTGGGCGACGCGACGACGTGCGACGATGCGCTGGCCATCGTGCGCCGCTATGGCATGGATTTGCCGGACAGCATAAGAAAGACCTTGGAAAGCGGGCGCGGCGAATCCGTGAAACCCGATGATCCGCGCCTGGCGCGCACGCGCACGACCCTGATCGCCACGCCGCAGATGGCGCTGGAAGCGGCCGCTGCCGTGGCGCGCGCGGCCGGCGTCACGCCGTATATATTAGGCGACAGCCTGGAAGGCGAGGCGCGCGACGTGGGCAAGGTCATGGCCGGCATCGCGCTGCAGACGGCCGTACGGGGCCAGCCGTTTCCCGCCCCGTGCGTACTGCTGTCGGGCGGCGAAACGACGGTCACCGTGCGCGGCAACGGCCGCGGCGGGCGCAACGTGGAGTTCCTGCTGGCGCTGGGCATCGCGCTGGACGGCCACGAGGGCATCCACGCGCTGGCCGGCGACACGGATGGCGTCGACGGCCAGGAAGACATCGCCGGTGCGGTCCTGGCGCCCGACACCCTGCAACGGGCCTGGGCGCAAGGCATCAAGCCGCGCGACAGCCTGGACAACAACGATGGACACGGCTTCTTCCAGGCGCTGGGAGATAGCGTGATCACGGGTCCGACATTGACGAACGTCAATGATTTCCGGGCTATTTTGATTACCTGATTAGTTAAAATTTTCCAGGACGATTTTCCCTTTCGCGGTATTGCTTTCCAGCAGGGCATGCGCGCGTTTCAGGTTTGCCGCGTTGATCGTGCCGAAGCGCTCGGCCAGGGTCGTCTTGATGACACCTGCGTCCACCAGCTGCGCCAGCTCTTCGAGCAGTTCATGCTGCTGGACCATGTCGGCCGTCTGGAACAGCGAACGGGTAAACATCAGTTCCCAGTGCAGCGACACGCTCTTGCCCTTGAACTTGCGCACGTCGATGTGCTCGGGGTCGTCGATCAGGGCGAACTTGCCTTGCGGCGCGATCAGTTCCACGATTTGCTCGAAATGCTTGTCCGTCTGGTTCAGGCTGATTACATAATTGACGGGCGGCAAACCCAGGCGCGTAATTTCCTGCGCCAGCGGCAGGCTGTGGTCGATCACGTGGTGGGCGCCCAGTTCCCTGACCCAGTCCGCCGTTTCCGCGCGCGACGCTGTGCCGATGATGGTGACACCCGTCAACTGCCGCGCCAGTTGCACCAGCACGGAGCCGACGCCGCCGGCCGCACCGATCACCAGCAGGGACTTGCCGGTGAGATTTTTGTCGCGGCTGATCTGCAGGCGGTCGAACAGCAATTCCCAGGCAGTAATGGCGGTTAAAGGCAGGGCGGCGGCCGGAGCAAAGTCCAGGCTGGCCGGCATGTGGCCGACGATGCGCTCGTCGACCAGCTGGAATTCGCTGTTGCTGCCGGGGCGGTTGATGGCGCCCGCGTACCAGACTTTGTCTCCCACCTGGAACAGGGTCACGTCGGGGCCGACGGCAGTGACGACGCCGGCCGCATCCCAGCCCAGCACTTCCGGCTGGCCGTCTTTCGGCGCGCGGTTCTTGCGCACCTTGGTGTCGACGGGGTTGACTGAAATGGCCTTGACGGCGACGAGCAGGTCGCGTCCCGTGGCGACGGGCACGGGCAGTTCGATGTCGAGCAGGGCGTTGTCATCCGTGATGGGCAGGCTGTGGCGGTAGGCGATGGCTTTCATGGGTGTTCCTTCGGTAAACAGTGATGGCGCGGCCGATGGCGGTGTCGGATTGCGCGGGGCTGTGCCCCGCTAATCCGACCTACGCCATACAGGCTTGATGACGTATCATGAACATTTTCTCGCCCTGGAAACAGGGGGCGCGTACCGAAACACTTTCAAAGGAATGCTGAAAATTGCTGCGACTCGATGATTTGCAGGTATTTGTGCGCACGGCCGACCGGGGCAGTTTGTCGGCGGCCGCGCGCGAGATCGGCATTTCGCCCGCGCTGGCCAGCGCCGCCGTCAAGCGCCTGGAAGGGGAATTGGGCTTGCGCCTGCTGGCCCGCACGACCCGTTCGCTGAGCTTGACGGCGGAAGGCACGCTATACCTGGAACACGCGCGCGAAGCCTTGCGCCTGCTGCGCGCCGGCCACGCTGCGCTGCTGGCTGGCAAGGACAGTTTCGGCGGAACTTTGAAAATTGCCATGCCCTCGGATTTGGGCCGCAACCTGATGCTGGGCTGGCTCGACGAGTTCCAGTCGCGCCATCCGAAACTGCACTACCAGCTTAGCGTCAGCGACCGGGTGGCCGACATGGTGCGCCAGCAAGTCGACGTGGCCATCCGCTATGGGCAGCAGGACAATTCGAGCATGGTCGCCATGCCGGTCGCGCCCGCCAACGACCGGGTGCTGGTGGCGTCGCCCGCCTACCTGCGCGAATACGGCCCCCTGCTGGCGCTGGAAGACTTGGCGCAGCGCAATTGCCTGCGCTTCGCGCTGGAAGACGGCTTGCACGACCGCTGGACCTTTTACCGCCTGCCGCAGCGCGAGCAAGTGACGATATCCGTGAGCGGCAACCGCAGCGCCGACGACGCCGACCTGGTGCGCCGCTGGGCCGTGGCGGGCCTGGGCATCGCCTATAAATCGCGGCTCGATGTGGCTGGCGACCTGGCCGCCGGCCGCCTGCAAGCACTGTTGCCCCAGGTGGCGGGCGAGGCTACGCCCTTGCACCTGGTCTGCACGCACCGGGCGCAAGTGACGCCGCTGGTGCTGCAGCTGCGCGATTTCCTGCGCGACAAGTGTGCTGAATTATAAAAATAGCATTATTGATTACAACTCGTTGCAAATGGCAATCATGCGCAGGTCAACCAGGGCGTACCCTCAGGCATTCTGGTTGAAACCGCTTGAAGGACTGCCATGACCCCTCACCGAATATTGCCGACGACCTTGGTTTCCCTGTTGTTGCTGGCCGGCTGCGCCGCGACGGCGCCGCCGGCCGCGCAGCATGCCGTCGTCGCGCCAGACAATGCCGCGCAAGGCATCGCGATGCTCGAGCGTGTCAGCTGGGGCGTGAACGGGGGCAGCGCGCGCCAGTTACAAAAGGAAGGCTGGAGCGCTTACCTGCAGGCGCAATTGCATCCAGGTAAAGCCAGCCTGCCGCCCGCCGTGCAGGCGCAGATCGACGCCATGACGATCAGCCAGGTACCGCTCGATCAACTCGTCATGTCCGTGGAGCAAAAGCGCAAGGAGTCGGCTGCCGTCATGGACGACATGGCCAAGCAGCAGGCGCAAAAGGATTACCAGCAAGAACTCAACCGTCTGGCGCGCGAAGCGGCCACGCGTTCGCTGTTGCTGGACGTGTATTCGCCGAACCAGCTGCAACAGCAGCTGAGCTGGTTCTGGCTCAACCATTTCAGCGTGCACCAGGGCAAGCACAACTTGCGCGCCATGGTCGGCGATTATGAGGCGAACGCCATCGCCCCGCACGCGTTGGGGAAATTCCGCGACTTGCTGGGCGCGACCGTCCACCATCCGGCCATGCTGCGCTACCTGGACAATGAAGCCAACGCCGTCAAGCGCATCAATGAAAACTATGCGCGCGAGCTGATGGAGCTGCACACCCTGGGCGTGAACGGCGGCTACAGCCAGGCGGACGTGCAGGAGCTGGCGCGCATCCTGACGGGCGTGGGCGTCAACCTGGGCGCGGACACGCCGAAGGTGAAACCGGCGCTGCAGTCGCAATACGTGCGCCGGGGCTTGTTCGAGTTCAACCCGAACCGCCACGATTATGGCGACAAGCAATTCCTCGGGCAAACGGTGAAGGGCAGAGGCCTGGCCGAGCTCGATGAAGCGCTGGACCGCCTGAGCCGCAGTCCCGCCACCGCGCACTTTATCAGCGGCAAGCTGGCCCAGTATTTCGTTGGCGACAATCCGCCCGCGCCGCTGGTGGCGCGCATGGCGGCTACCTTCCAGCAGAGCGACGGCATGATCGCCGACGTGCTGCAAACCATGTTCAACAGCCCCGAATTCAAGCAGTCGCTGGGCAAGAAATTCAAGGACCCCATGCATTACGTGGTGTCGGCCGTGCGCCTCAGCTATGACGACAAGCCCATCCTGAACGCGGGTCCCATGCTGAGCTGGCTCTCGCGCATGGGCCAGTCTTTGTACGGACGCCAGACCCCGGACGGCTATCCTCTGACGGACGCCTCCTGGGCCAGCCCCGGCCAGATGACGACGCGTTTCGATATCGCCCGCACCATCGGTTCGGGCAGCGCCGGCCTGTTCAAGACGGATGGCCCGCAGCCGCAGGAAAAGGTGGCGTTTCCTCAGCTGGCCAGCGCCTTGTACTTCCAGTCGCTGCAGCCAACCTTGAGTCCGGCGACGCGCCAGGCTCTGGAACAGGCCGCTTCGCCGCAGGAGTGGAATACCTTTTTGCTGTCATCCCCTGAAATGATGCACCGCTAAGTTGAAACTGAAGGAATCGCCATGAATCGTCGTGATTTGTTGAAAGCCCTGGCCGCCGCGCCCATGTTGTCGCACGCGGGCAGCTTGCTGGCCGCGCCCGCCACGAATGCGAAGCTATTGTTCGTTTTTTTGCGCGGCGGCTATGACGCGAACAACTTGCTGGTGCCCATCGGCAACGATTTTTACTATGCATCGCGGCCGAATATCGCCATCGCGAAGCCGGGCGAGGAAAACGGCGCGCTGGCCTTGAACGCCGACTGGGCCATGCATCCGGCTTTGCGCGAAACCATCTATCCCATGTTTATGGGCGGTGAGGCGGCCTTCATTCCGTTTGGGGGCACGACGGATTTGACGCGCAGCCATTTCGAGACGCAGGACAGCATCGAGCTGGGACAGGAACTGGGCGGGCGCCGCGATTTCCGCTCGGGCTTTTTGAACCGGCTGGCGCAAAGCTTGAATGCCAAGCAAGGCAACCACGCCATTTCCTTCACGGACCAGCTGCCGCTGATCTTCCAGGGCGGCGTGCAGGTGCCGAACATGGCGTTGCGTTCCGTGGGCAAGTCGGGCATTGATGCGCGTCAAAGCCAGGTCATCGCGGCCATGTACAAGGGTACGCCCCTGCAGCAACCGGTCAGCGCGGGATTTGCCGTGCGCGACGATGTGACGAAGGAATTGACGGGCGAGATGCAGGCGGCCAACCGCAACGCCATCAGTACCAAGGGCTTTGAACTGGAAGCGCAGCGCATCGCCCGCCTGATGAAGGACAAATACAATCTTGGCTTCGTTGACGTGGGCGGCTGGGATACGCACGTGGGACAGGGCGGCGCCAACGGCTACCTGGCGGGGCGTTTCGATGAGCTGGGGCGTGGCCTGGCTGCGTTCTCGCAGGAAATGGGTAGCGAGTGGCGCAATACCGTCGTCGTCGTGGTCAGCGAATTTGGCCGCACCTTCCGCGAAAACGGCAACCGCGGCACGGACCACGGCCATGGCAGCGTGTTCTGGGTGCTGGGCGGGGCTATACATGGGAAACAGGTGGCGGGCGAGCAGGTGGCGATTTCGCAGGCGACGCTGTTCCAGAACCGCGACATGCCCGTGCTCAACGAATACCGGGCCGTGCTGGGCGGCTTGCTGCGCCGCACCTTCGGTTTGACGCCGGCGCAGCTCGATCACGTGTTTGCCGGCGTCAAGCCGGTGGAGCTGGGTCTCGTGTGATGCAGCGAACCGTCGTGTTACGCTATGCCTGCGCAACTGGCGCGTAGCCTAGCACCTATCAAAACCTACTGCGCGTCGTAATTTGCGGCCTGCGATGCTCACTGTACCTTCGTACAGTTGCGCTTCTCAGCCACAACTTCCTTCCGCTCGCTACGGTTTTGTTAGGCGCTATAAGCCTGCACACCTTTACAGTGTGCGGGGCACGAATGGAGTGGCATGAACGATACCCAGCGCGATATTGTCAGCGCAGGTTTTTCCCTGGCTCTGATTGCCGTGACGGCCTTCGTCATGCAGCGTTTCTTCTTGCCGCTCGTGTGGGCCGGCATCCTGTGCGTAGCCACTTGGCCACTGTACCTGCACGTGCGCGCGGCGCTGGGCCAGCGCCCCATCGTGGCGGCGGCCGTGCTGACCCTGGCGTTCGCCTGCATCTTCATCATTCCCGTGCTGTTCGGCGTGGCGCAGGCGGCGCGCGAAGTGCCAGCGCTGGCCAATTTCGTCGTGCATGCAAATACGGACGGCTTGCCCGTGCCGGACTGGGTGGCGCATATCCCGCTGGCTGGCAGCGCCATCGGCGACTGGTGGCAAGCCACCCTGAGCCAGCCCCACGGCCTCGGCCATTTCTTTGCGGGCAGCGCCGTGGGCGGCTTTCATTCCGCGCGCGACATGCTCAAGGTGCTGGGTGCGGACGTGTTCCACCGCCTCGTCGACTTCGGCCTGGCTTTCTTGTGCCTGTTTTTCTTCTACAAGGATGGCGAAGCGCTGACGCGCCAGATCACGGCCGTCGGCAGCCATTTCCTGCGTCCAGAACGGTGGGGCCGCTATGCGCAAAAGATCCCGACCGCCATCCGCGCGACCGTCAATGGCCTGGTGCTGGTGGGCCTGGCCGAAGGCGTGCTGATCGGCATCGCCTACGCCATCGCCGGCTTGCCGTCGCCGGCCTTGTGGGCGTTCGCCACAGGCATCCTGGCCATCATTCCGTTTGGCGCGCCGCTCGCTTACCTATGCGCGGCCGCCTTGCTGGTCTTCCAGGGTAATGTGGGCGCCGCCATCGGTGTGGCCGTCTGGGGCACCGTGGTGCTGTTCGTCGCAGACCACTTCGTGCGCCCCGGAATGATCGGCAACGCCACGCGCTTGCCCTTCCTGGCCGTGCTGTTCGGCATTCTGGGCGGCGTGGAAACCCTGGGCCTCGTGGGCCTGTTCATCGGCCCTGTCGTGATGGTGCTGTTCGTCACGCTTTGGTACGAAGCGAACGTCTCTGACAAGGCGCTGCCAGTGCAAACACCTGCCAGCCCGGCCGCGCCAGAACGCACACAGTAATGAGGGGTTGGCCAGCGTTGCCGCTGGCCAGTACTGGCGCGCTCCAGGCGTGGCCGGACGGAGCTGACTTTACAACAGGGTGCGAGTACCTTGTTTTAAAGTCATTCTTAATGTGCCTTGGATAGAATGAGCAACCAACGGCGCATCAGCAGCACTTCAACATAGCCCGGCTCGATGCCCGTACCGCACTCGATCAGGGGATTGACGGTGTAGTAGCGCTTGCGGAAGTCGCGGCAGACGAGGATTTCGCGCTTGCCCATGCGGACGAGGAAAGAGCTTGGGGCGTATTCCAGGCCGAACCGTGAGCCAAAACCGCTATTCAATGTTGCCATGACAATTCCTTTGAGGGAGATGTGTTGAACGAGTCATCAGAATAGCATAACTACTGTATGAATACACAGCTACTGTATGAATAAACAGTATTTTTTTACTGGTGTGGTTTTTTTGATCACCACGCTTAATTTGAGGAGTAAGTAGTTTGCAAGAGAAAAATGACCTGGGCATGACCACGGGCTGGACCACGAAACTGCGCCGCTTCGTCGAGGCGCGTCTGTCGCCCGAGGGCGAACTGGGTTTGCATATGACGGTGGGCGTGGCGCTGATGCTGGTGGCCATTGTCGTCTTCCACGAGATCGCCGAAGCCGTGATGGGCATGCAGCAAATCACCGTGATCGACTTGCAGGTGGCGCACTGGTTCAACCAGCATGCCGTGCCGTGGATCACCAGTTTCCTGCTGGTCGTCACGCACATGCATGGCGTGATCGGCGCCATCACCCTGGCTGTCTTGCTGGGCTGGTATCTGCACCGCAAGGGTGCCGACTATTGGCTGTTTACCCTGATCATCACCATGCCGGGCGTCATGTTTTTGAACCTGCTGCTAAAGTACATTTTTGTCCGCGCGCGGCCCAGTTTTGACGAGCCCATCCTGCAGACGGCCTTGAGCACGTACAGCTTTCCGAGTGGCCATACCGCCACCTCGACTGCCCTGTACGGCTTGCTGGCCGCCTACCTGATTTGCCAGACGGCGCCGGGTGCCTGGGGCAAGCGCATCGCCATCGCGCTGGGTGCTTTCCTGATGGCGTCACTCGTGGGCTTCAGCCGCATCTATCTGGGCGCGCATTACCTGAGCGATGTGCTGGCGGCCATGGCGGAAAGCTATGGCTGGCTGGCCATCTGTATCGCCGGCGTGTCGACCCTGCGCCGGCGCCGGCACATCCGGCAAACCAAATAAGGGGAAACGATCCTGAGCAAGATTGCAGTCATCATCAACGGGGGCGCCGGCTGCGGCTATGCGCCCGACTGGGCGCAGCAGCTCGAAGCGAAATTTGCCGCCGTGGGGCTCGACGCCGACATTACCCTGGCGCAAAGCGGCGCCGAGATGATTGCCACGGCCGAGCAAGCCCTGCGCGATGGCGCGCCCGTCGTCGTGGCCGGGGGAGGCGACGGCACCATCAATGCCGTCGCCTCCGTCGTTGTCGGCAGCGGCACGCCGTTCGGCGTCTTGCCGCTGGGCACATTGAACCATTTCGCCAAGGATTTGAATATTCCGCTCGAGCTCGATGCGGCGATTGCCAACGTGGCGCAGGGCGTGCCGCACCAGGTCGACGTGGGCGAAGTCAATGGCCGCATCTTCCTGAACAATTCCAGCCTGGGCCTGTATCCGGATATCGTGCGCGACCGCGAAAAGCAGCAGCGCCGGCTGGGGCGGGGCAAGTGGCTGGCCTTCAGCTGGGCCCTGCTGGCCGCCTTGCGCCGCTATCCGTTCCTCAGCGTGCAATTGACACTCAACGACGCCGTGCATGCGCGGCGCACGCCATTCGTCTTCATCGGTAATAATGAATACATGATGGAAGGCTTGAATATCGGTGAGCGCGAGCGGCTTGATGGCGGCCAGCTGAGCCTGTACGTGGCGCAGCGTCCGGGCCGCCTGGGCTTGTTGAAGCTGGCATTGCACGCGCTGTTCGGCAAGTTGTCGCAGGCCAAGGATTTTGATGTGCTGACGGCCACCGACCTGGAAATCGCCACGCATCACCGCCGCCTGCGCGTGGCCACCGATGGCGAAGTGACCATCATGAATACGCCGCTGCAGTACCGTATCCGCACGGCCGCGCTGGCCGTGCTCGTGCCGGCGCCGGCACTTTCTGGGGAGTAAGGCCATGCGTACCATCGTGCATTTGTCCGACTTGCATTTTGGCAGGGTCGATGCGGACCTGCTGGCGCCCTTGCGCGCACTGGTCGAGCGCCTGGAGCCTGACGTGGTGGTGGTCTCGGGCGACCTGACGCAACGCGCCCGCAGCGCCCAGTTCCAGCAGGCGCGGCACTTTCTCGACAGTTTGCCGGGGCCGCAGATCGTGGTGCCGGGCAACCATGACGTGCCGCTGTACAACGTCTTTTCCCGCTTCCTCACGCCGTTGGTGAAGTACCGGCGCCATGTGACGGACGATTTGTCGCCCGAATATGTGGACGAGGAAATCGCCGTGCTGGGCATCAACACGGCCCGTTCCCTGACGTTCAAGGATGGGCGCATCAGCCACGAGCAGATCGATTTCCTGCGTGAACGCCTGGGCAGTTTGCCGCCCGGTTTGACGCGCATCATCGTCACGCATCATCCATTTGACTTGCCGGAAAACTTCGACAAGGATGACCTGGTCGACCGCGCGCCGCAGGCGCTGCAAATGTTTTCCGAATGCGGCGTCGATTTGCTGCTGGCGGGACACTTGCATGCGAGCGTGGCGGGCAATACGGCCGAGCGCTACAAGATCGCCGGCTATGCTGCGCTGATGGTGCAGGCGGGCACGGCCACGTCCACGCGGGGCAGGGGCGAGTCGAACTCCTTCAATGTGCTGCGCGTGGAAAACAGCTGCATCCGGGTCGAGCGCTACAGCTGGAATGAGGACAGCGCCGACTTTGAAAAAGTCAGCACGGAAGCGTTCGAGCGCCAGGGCGGCGTGTGGGCCAGCTTGCGGCCGCTGTAGGTTTCCCGTAGGTCGGATTGGCGCGGCGAAGCCGGGCGTAATCCGACAAGATTGTTGGCTTTGGTAATGGCTGTGGTGATGTCGGATTACGCTCCGCTAATCCGACCTACAGCCAGTAGTTCATGAAACGCGCCGCCCACTCCTTCATGCGGTCGGAGAGCGGCCGTGTTTCCCATTTCGCCCTGGTGATCTCTTCCGAGTCGCGCAAGTCTTCCTGGAAGGCGTTTTCCATTTCACGGCCGAAACTGTCACCGAGCACGATCACGTTCAGTTCGCTGTTGTGCAGGAAGCTGCGCATGTCGATGTTGGTCGAGCCGACGGTCGACCAGGCGCCGTCGATGACGGCCGTCTTGGCGTGCAGCACGGCCAGTTTCAAATGAAAGATGCGGATGCCGCCAGCCAGCAGCTGGTCGTACAGCGCGTGTCCCGCATGGAACACGAGGCCGCTGTCGGACACGCCGGGAAGCACCACGGTGACGTCCACGCCCCGTTTCGCGGCGGCTACAAGTGCGTCGACCGTCTGCTGGTCGGGCACGAAATAGGCGGACGTGATGTGGATCGATTTCTTTGCTTCCTGGATGGCCAGGATGTACGCCTTGTAGATCTCGAAGCCGCCCTCCGGCTCGCTGGCCACCACGCGCACCAGCTTGTCGCCCACTTCAGACAGGGTCGGGAAGTAATTGGCATCAGGCAAGTCGGCCTGGTCTTGCTGGGCCCAGGTGCGGATGAACAGCCACTGGAAGGCGGCCACGGCCGGGCCTTCCACTTTCACGTGGGTATCGCGCCAGCCTACGTCCTTCTTGTCCGTGGGTTTCGATTTCGAGCGGAACAGCGAGCTTTTCGCATAGGTATCGCTGATATTGATGCCGCCCGTAAACGCCATCTTGCCGTCGACGATCAGCACCTTGCGGTGGTCGCGGTTGTTGATCTTCCAGTCGTCGCCCTTGAGCTTGGCGGGGTTGACGGGGTTGAACGCCACCAGGTGGATGCCGGCCGCGCGCATGCGGTCGAAGAACGCCTGCGGCACGCCGATGGTGCCGACGCTGTCGTAGATGACGTTGACCGTCACGCCCGCCTGCTGCTTTTCGATGAGCATGTCGGCAAATTTCAGGCCCAGCGGGTCCTGGTCGAAGATATACGTTTCCAGGTTGATGCTGGTCTTCGCTTCGCTGATGGCCTGGAACATGGCGGCCATCGTTTGCGGGCCGTCAAACAGCAGGGTCACCTTGTTGCCCTTGATTAAAGGCACGCCCGTGGCCGCCTCTTCCAGCGCGGCCTGGGTCTTCAAGTCCATGCCGGACTTGGCCCAGCGCTTGTTGAGCAGGGCGGCGCGGCTGTTGACGTTGAGCACGGCGCCCTTGCCCGTGATGACTTTGGGCTTGGCCACCGGCTCCAGGGTGGTATTGAGATTCTTGACATTGGGCAGCGAGGCGCATGCAGCCAGGGTCCAGCACAGCAGTAGGGCGGTGAGACAGGGTTGCATGCGCCGAGCGGTCATTTTTGAGCCTTGTTCGTCAGTGACAGGGTTGCCGACTCGTCAAGCAGTGCCAGGGGTGGCGGGTTTTTCGAGCCGAAGAAGAAGACGATGGGCGAGCGCAGGAAGCGCTTGCCCAGAATCTTCAATAATTGCATGCCGTGCTTGAAGCGCACCTGGCGTGAACGCAGGGCCACCCACAGGGCCAGGCCGAAGCTGACCAGCAGGTTGGCCGTGCCGATGGCGAAGATGCCCGACAGTGACTTGACGGCCAGTTGCCAGCTCATGTTGTGGTCGAGGCCCACGAGGGCTGTCGCAAAGTTGGCGGCCGAGAAGGTGATGTGGCGGATATCGATCGGCAAGCCGATCAAAAAGCCCAGGGTGCCGATGGAGCCCAGCAAGATACCAAAATAGAAGTTACCCATCAGCCCGCCCAGGTTGTTTTCCAGGTACAGGCCCAGGCGCTGCAGGCGTTCCTGGCCGATCACCCGGCCCAGGCCGCGCAATTGCGCGATGCGCTGCGCCCAGCGCGTGTACAGGGCCTGGTTGTCATAGTAGCCGGAAATCAGGCCGGCCACGAACAGGCACACGCCGGCGATCATGGCGTAGAAGATGGCGGGGCTGCCGATGGGGTCGATATCGTGCAGCAAGTGCATGGCTTTTTCGGGCGTCACCAGATTGTGCCCCGTGATCGCCTTGTAGCCGAGGGCGATCAGCCAGGCCGTAGGAATGGCGGTGGCCAGGTTGCCCAGCACGGCCATGTTTTGCGTGCGGAAGACCTTGTTGATCAGTTCGGCCATGCTGTCGAGGTCGATGTTCCGGCCATCCTTGCTGTGCAGGCCGGCCGCGATGCGCGACGCCGTCATGGCCGGCTGCTTGGTGGCCACCGTGAAGTGCAGCAAGTGGATGAACATGAAACCGATCGAGTAATTCATGCTGAACATGAACGCTTCGACCAGCGGCGCCGAGCGCAGGTAGGACATCAATATCTTGAACAGGGCCATGAAGCCGATGATCACGCCCGCGCCGGCGGACGAGAGGAACATGGCGCCCATTTCGCGGCGGTTTTCCGCGATGTAGTGCTCGCCCGTACGGCTGGCGTTTTCCGTCACATTGCGCGCCAGCAAGTTGATATTGTCGGAAAACAGGTCGCTGACCTTGTACTTGTGGTTATGCGCGCGTATCAGTTCCAGCGCCAATCCGACGGCGCCCGCGCGGCGGCGGCTGACGGGCTGCGGGTGCAGCAAGTCCTGCGTGGCGTCGACGGTGATGGCGGCGATGTCCACGTTGTTCGATGCGGGCAGCTCGCCGCTCGTGTCGACGAGGAACAGCAGCTTGCGCAGGCGTTCGATGCTTTGCGCCAGCGCCACCAATAAATACGTGAGAGGAATGCTGGTGCCCTGGTACAGCGCCTTCTTGCGGATCTTGGCGATGACAGCGTCGCACTGGTCCAGCATCACCAGCAAATGGCGCGCGTCCTCGATGTGTTCGATATCGCCTTGTAGCAGGCTCGTGTAGGCGTCCAGGTAGGCGTTTACTTCCGTATTCTGCACCATGAACGGCGACTGGAACACTTCGATTTCATTGTGAAAACGCGTCAGTTCCGGTTCCAGGCCCATGGCGCAGACGCGGTAGGACAGGGTGCGGATGGCGTCGAGCATGCCTGGCAGCATGATGTTGCCATCGCCGACGGCCAGTTCGATCTCGTCGCTGGTCAGCACGTCGAACAGTTCCAGCCAGTCCGTGGCGGGCACGTTGCTGATCCATAAATAATCGGTCTTCAGGTACAGCACCTGGTCGAGCGCGTCGTTCAGGTATTCGTCGCCCAAGGCGGGCGGCAGCATGCGGTAGGCGATGCGGCGTTTCAATTCCGTGAAAAAACCGCTGTTCGACAGCACGCCGATATCGGTGTACAGGCTGGCGTGGCGGCGCGCGGCCAGCACGCGCAGCACGTATTCGTGCAGGGCGCGCGCTTGGGCGGGGTTACCTTTGAGAAGCTGGCGCAGGGTGCGCACGTTGGCAATCGCGGTAGCGCTGTCGTGGGAGCGCTTGGGACGCAGTGAGTTGAACAATTCCACCAGCAAGTCGATATTGCTGGAGTTGGGGTCAATGCGTTCGAGGATAGCTAGCATGCAGAAAAAACGGGCGAGCCGCTGTCGGTAAAACCAGTAGTGTACCGCCTGCGTCAGATCGCGCAACGTTCGCCACCGAACATTGCTTTACGGCAGGGCCTGCAATTACCGCCATTTCGCCGCAAATTGCCACAATCATGGTCAATCTTGCGTGTTGTCAGGGTACGACGCATTTCCCGGGACTAAGCTGAAGTTTCTGTTGTACAACGCACGGATGGCTGGACAAAAAGCGGGGATAAGGTAACACTGAGATCAGACACACAGCGCATGTCCTGATCAATACCGGGAAGTTTCATTCACGTTACCGAGATATTTATCATGAAGACCTCGTATTTTGCGCTTGCTGTGATAGGGATGGGGCCTTTCGCGCTGGGCGCGACGGCCCAGGCTGCCGATGGCGCAGGCAGTGCCGCATCCAGTAACGTTGCCGTGTACGGCGTGCTCGACGCGGGCATCGTGGCCGAACGGGGCTGCGCCGCCAATTGCGCCGGCGCCAAGGTGTCCGGCGGTGTCGCCTCCGGTTCGCGCCTGGGCGTGCAGGGCCGCGAAGCGCTGGGCAATGACGTATCGGCCGTATTTACCCTGGAAGCGGGCATCCAGAACGACACGGGCCAGTCGGAAGAGGGGCGCTTGTTCGGCCGCCAGGCCTACGTGGGCCTCGACAGCCGCCTGGGCGCGCTGACCCTGGGGCGCCAGTACAACCTGCAATACCTGACCCTGACCGACGTGGCCGACCCGTTCAAGGGCGGCATGGCCGGCAGCGCCAGCAACCTGGCCGGCTACAGCGTGAAACGCTACGACAATACCGTCAAATACGTGACACCGGCCTTGCGCGGCGTAACCGCCAGCGCCATCTACAGCTTTGGCGAGTCGCCGTACAGCAGCGCCAACAACCGCGCCTATGGCGCCACCCTCGGCTATTCGTCCGGCGCAGTGAATGTCAGCGTGTCGCACCAGCGCAAAAACAACTTCATCCTCGCCTCCGGCACCTTGCCCGCCATCGACATGTCGGCCCGCAACACCCTCATCGCGGCGAACATTGACCTGAAAGTGGCCACCGCCTTTGCCGCCGTGGGCGTCAACAAGGGCTATGGCAGTTCGCCGTGGGACCCGAACAATGCCTACAGCTCGCTGGCCCTGTCGATGTCGTCGTCGGACAGCCGCGACACCTTGCTGGGCGTGTCCGTGCCCGTGGGCGGCTTCAAGCTGCTGGCCTCGTACGTGCGCAAGGACGACCGCGACCTGGCCGACCGCGACGCCAAGCAGGTAGCCGTCGGCCTCACGTATTCCCTGTCAAAGCGCAGCGATTTCTACGCGTCCTACGCGAAGATCCACAACAAGAATGGCGCCCGCTACACGGTGGGCAATGCCAGCGACGCGGGCCGTGGCGACGCCGCCTTCAACATGGGCTTCCGTCACGGTTTCTGACCAGCAGCGCTTGATGGCGCAGGACACGTTGCTCCCAGCCACTTGCCGTTGCTCGTCACATTCACCTGTTCCGGCGTGCCGCGCGCGCTGGTCGTCACCGCCAGCTGCATGTTGAACGCCTGCTCGCCGCTGAATATCACCTTGCCTTCGCCGCTCGATTTCGGATTCGCGCACGTAAACGACACCTGCATGCCGCCCGCGATGTCCTTGTTCTTCGAGGTGCAATCGCCGGGCTGGCCCGTGGGAATCTGCTTGCGCGCGGCCATTTCCGGCGTCACGCAAGCCGTCACGCGCACGGCGCCGCTGGCGTCCACGGTGGGCATGGCCATGCCGCGGCTGGCCGCCATGCTTTCCAGCTGCTTGCGTTGATCGGGAGGAAGGTTGCCCAGCTGCTGCAGCACCATGGACATGGCGTTGTCGGTGGCGGCGTCCGGCGACGCCATCTTGCTGTCGACCTGCCACAGGCCCGGTTTGATGGTGGGGGACGACGAGGCGGCCTGGGCGCTGGCCTGGCTGCCCAAGGCGGCGCAAGCCAGTAAACTGAGGCTTAGCAAAGAATGTTTCATGTTGGCGTCTCCAGAAAAGGCAGACCCCAGCATACGGCATGGCAAGCGGGGCACGCTTGCCATTGTGTTACAAACTGTGATCGGGCTCGATGCGGCGCACGTCCACGCAGGCGATGCGGCGCTCGTCCGCCTCGACGATTTCATAGCGCAAATCGTCGAGTTCCAGTACTTCGCCCACGGCCGGCATGTTTTCGAAATGCGCCAGCAGGAAGCCGGCCAGCGAGTTGTACTCGCCGTCTTCGCTGACCAGGGTTTCCGTTTCGAACACTTGCTCCAGGTAATGCAGGTCCGTCGCGCCGTCGATGCGCCAGTGGCCGGGGCCCAGCACTTCCACGTCGGGCTGCTCGTCCTCGTCGGGGAATTCGCCGGCGATGGCTTCCAGGATGTCGATCGGCGTGAGCACGCCTTGCACGGTGCCGAACTCGTCGACCACCAGCACCAGCTGGCCGCGCGAGCGCTTCAGCGTTTCCATGGCTTTCAGCACGCCGGCCGCTTCCGGCACGACGACGGCTTCGCGCATGCTGGCCGGGTCGATCTTGCCGTGCGATACCAGGTCTTCGATCAGGTCCTTGCTGCGCGCGATGCCGACCACATTGTCGAGGTCGTCATTGCAGACAGGAATCATGCTGTGCGGCGTTTCACGCAGCAGTTGCAGCATCTTGTCGCTGCTGTCGTTCAGGTTGACCCACGACACGTCGCCGCGCGGCGTCATCACGGAGCGGATCGAGCGTTCGGCCAGGGTCAGCACGCCGCTGACCATGTTGCGCTCTTCCACGCCGAAGGCGGAGACGTCGGGCAATTCCTTGACTTCGTGTTCTTCGACGGTTTCGCGGCCCTTGCGCCCGCCCAGCAGGCTCAGGACGGCTTGCGCCGTGCGGTCGCGCAGCGGGGCGTTCGATTGCAGCTTGAGGAAGTTGCGGCGCGCCAGCTGGTTGAAGAACTCGATGACGATGGAGAAACCGATGGCGGCGTACAGGTAGCCTTTCGGAATGTGGAAGCCCAGGCCTTCGGCCACCAGCGACAGGCCGATCATCAGCAAAAAGCTCAGGCACAGCACGACAACGGTGGGGTGGGCGTTGACGAAGCGCGTCAGCACCTTCGAGGCCAGCATCATGACGACGATGGAAATGACGACGGCCGCCATCATCACGTACAGGTTTTCCACCATGCCGACGGCCGTGATGACGGCGTCGAGCGAAAAGACGGCGTCGAGCACGACGATCTGCGCCACCACGAGGCCGAAGCCGGCGTAGACTTTCGGGCCCGTCTGGGCGTGCGTGACGCCTTCGAGGCGCTCGTGCAGCTCGCTGGTGGCCTTGAACAGCAGGAACAGGCCGCCGACGAGCAGGATCAGGTCGCGCCCCGAAAACGAGAATGTCAGTATGGAAAACAATGGCGTCGTCAGGGTGACCAGCCAGGAAATCAGCGAGAGCAGGCCCAAGCGCATGACGAGGGCCAGGGTCAGGCCCAGCACGCGTGCCTTGTCGCGCTGGTGCGGCGGCAGCTTTTCGGCCAGGATGGCGATGAAGATCAGGTTGTCGATACCCAGTACGATTTCCAGTACGACCAGCGTCAGCAGGCCGACCCAGATTGTCGGGTCAAATAACCATTCCATGTGTGTAACCTTGTAAAGTCAGTAAGTATCAAGCTTGCCTGGCGGCTAGTGCCCCGGGCGTGATGGGTGCTGCTGTGTTCGTCTCAGTGGCGGACGCGCGGCGGCCGGGTGGCCAGCCGCACGTCCGCTTCGGAAAGTGCGCCCGGTCCCGCTTGCCAAATGATGGCGTAAAACGGCACCGCCTGGCGCGAGGTCGGGTACAGCGTGATGGGGTCGTTGTCGCATTCGTCGGCGGCGCAGCTGTCGCCGGGCAATCCGGCATGGGCGCTGGGGTCAATGCAATCTGCGGCAGGCGTGGCGGCAACGCCGGCCACATCAAGGTGCTGGAATGGGGAAGGGCTGGCGTAGGCCATGCTGGCGAACGCCTGGGGTAACGCGATGAAAACAAAAAGGCAGAGCAGGACGAGAGCTCGTCTCATATACAGGCAGATAGTTCTGGAACCGTGGAGTATAGCACGCGCACATAACAGCTTGATGACAGGGGCTTGCGTAACTGATAAGCATGACGTAAATTATGAAATGGCAATAATTTCACGTGGCGGCGAAGACGCAGCGCGAGCTCCGTGATCATTCTTGCACTCAGTATGTATTCCATGGCGCTTGCCGTTGCGCCTTGCCTAATCATGTAGTGTTACCAGGACCTTGCCTTGAAACCAATTACCGCTCTCCTGCTTGCCGCCGGCATCCTGTCGCCGTCGTTCATCCTGGCCGCCACTCCGGTGGAAGCCGCGCCGACCCAGAAAGCCGGCAAGGCTGCGCCGAACCGCGCCGCCGCCGTCAAGGTCACGTCCGTCGAAGGCATTACCGAATACCGCCTGGCCAATGGCTTGCGCGTGCTGCTGTTCCCGGACGCCAGCAAGCCGACACTGACCACCAACATCGTCTACCTGGTCGGTTCGCGCCATGAAAACTATGGCGAAACGGGCATGGCCCACTTGCTCGAGCACTTGCTGTTCAAGCCCAGCGCCAACTTCGGCATCAAGAAGGGCAGCAAAACCCCGGTCGAGATCCTGAACTCGACGGGGGCCGATTTCAACGGTACCACGTGGTACGACCGCACCAATTACTACGCCACTTTCCCCGCCAACGATGACAACCTGCGCCAGATGCTGGCCATGGAAGCGGACCGCATGGTCAACGCGGCCATCGACCAGAACGACCTGTGGAATCCAAAGACGCAGAAGGGCGAAATGACCGTCGTGCGCAACGAGTTCGAGATGGGCGAGAGCGATCCGATCGGCGTGACGAGCGAACGCATCCAGGCCATCGCCTACGACTGGCACAACTACGGCAAGTCGACCATCGGCGCCCGTTCCGACATCGAGCAGGTGAACATTCCCCGCCTGCGCGCGTTTTATCATAAATATTATCAGCCCGATAACGCTGTGCTGATGGTGGCGGGCCGCTTCGACGAAGCCAAGGTCTTGAAGCAGATCAATGAGCTGTTCGGCAAGATCCCGAAACCGACGCGCGTGATCGAGCCGACCTACACGGCGGAACCCGTGCAGGATGGCGAGCGCGCCGTGACGGTGCGCCGCAGCGGCGGCACGCAGTTTGTCGGAGCCGGCTACCACGTGGCGCCGTCCGGCAACCCGGACGCCGTCGCCATCGAGGTGCTGGGCCACGTGCTGACGGACGCACCGGCTGGCCGCCTGCACAAGGCGCTGGTGGAAACCAAGCTGGCCAGCAAGATTGAATACAACGCGGTGAGCAACCTGGAGCCGGGCTACAACCTGTTTGGCGCGCTGGTGCCCGTCGATGGCAACCTCGACGCGGCGCAAGCGGCCATGCTGAAAGTGCTGGAGGACTTGAAGTCGCAACCGGTCACGGACGCGGAAGTGGCGCGCGTGAAACAGCAGCTGAACAAGCAGGTCGAACTGATCACGTCGAACACGGCGCGCATGACGATTGCCCTGACGGAATCGCTGGCGGCCGGCGACTGGCGCTTGTTCTTCCTGCAGCGCGACCAGCTCGACAAGCTGACGACGGCGCAGGTGCAGGCGGCGGCCGAGAAATACCTGAAGAGCTCGAACCGCACCTTGGGCCGTTTCATCCCCACCGATGCACCGGACCGCACCGTCGTGCCGGCCTACGCCGACGTGGCGCCGCAACTGGCCGGCTACACGGGCCGCGCCGTCGTGGCGCAGGGCGAAGCGTTCGACCCGAGCCCTGACAATATCGAAGCGCGCACGACGCGCTTCACCTTGCCGAACGGCTTGAAGGGTGCCTTGCTGCCGAAGAAAACCAAGGGCAATACTGTCAGCGTCGTGTTGAAATTGCAGATCGGCAGCGAAGAGAGCTTGCGCGGCAAGGCGCAAGTGGGCAGCTACACGGCCAATCTGTTGTCGCGCGGCACGGATAAGCTGTCGCGCCAGGAAGTGAAGGACAAGTTTGACCAGCTGGGCACGCAAGTGGCCATCACGGGCGGCGCCGAGGGCGTCACCGCGATGCTGACGGGCAAGCGCGAGAACTTGCCGGCCGCCATGGACTTGCTGGCGCAAGTGCTGCAAAAGCCGGCCTTGAACGAAACGGAATTTTTGGAGTTGCAGCGCGAAAGAGTCGGCCGCGCGGAGCAGGAATTGCCTGAGCCCCAGCCGCTGGCCGTGAACGCCTTCCGCCGCCTGCTCGACGCGACGCCGGAAGGCCATGTGCGCCACGTGGCCACCTTGCCAGCCGAACTGGCGCAATGGAAAGCCATCAAGGTTACCGATGTGAAAGCCTTCCACGGCGCTTACTATGGCGCGTCGAACGCCACCTTTGCAGCCGTGGGCGACTTTGACCCGGCCGCGCTGAAGGCGCAAGTGGCCAGCCTGTACGGCGGCTGGAAGGCGCAGCAGCCGTACGTGCGCATTCTGGATGCCGTCAAGCCGGTCAGCGGCGAGAAAGTCACGCTGGAAACGCCGGACAAGGCCAACAGCGTGCTGTTCGCCATCCAGCCGATTCCCCTCAAGGATGACGCCGCCAGCTATCCGGCCCTGCTGATCGCCAATCACATGCTCGGTGGCGGCGCCTTGCGCAGCCGCCTGGCCGACCGTATCCGCCAGAAGGAAGGCCTGTCGTACGGCGTCGGTTCGCAAGTGAGCATCCCGTCGCGCGAGCCGGCCGGCTACTGGATGGCCTACGCCATCAGCGCGCCGCAAAACACGGTCAAGGTGGAAGCGGCCCTGCGCGAGGAAATCGCCAAGGTGCTGGCCGATGGCTTCACGGAAGCCGAACTGGTCGAAGCGAAGAAAGGCTGGCTGCAATCGGAAGAAGTGGGCCGCACGCAAGACGCGGGCCTGGCGCGCGAACTGGCCGGCTACCTGGCACAGGACCGCACCATGGCGTACGACAAGGACCTGGAAACGAAAGTGGCCGCCTTGACCCTGGCGCAAGTGAACCAGGGCCTGCGCGAATACCTGAAGCCAACGGCCGTCTCGGTGGTGACGGCAGGCGACTTTGCCAAGGTGGCGAAAGAGGGCGAAAGCGGCGCCAAGGCAACGACGTCGAAATAAGCTGTTTCAACAAAAAAAACCCGCCGGCAAGTTACCTTGCCGGCGGGGTTTTTATTT
>NZ_LNCE01000023.1:0-7462 GCF_001445815.1 Janthinobacterium sp. Ant5-2-1
CACGAGGAAGATGGCAAAGGCGAAGGTGACTTTTTTGGTCGTAGGGGTCATGTTGACTTTTATCGTTAAATTGAAGAAAACCCGGGGTCAGACCCGGCGGGTCTGACCCCAGCCTTCCGCTAGTGGTGTACGTACACTCAGTCTTTCCGTCCGGCTTTCCAGTTCAAGCCAAAGTTATATCTTTCGTCCATGGCCTGGTGCGCCGTGATTTTACCTTGGCCGCCGAAGTATTCCACCAATTTTGTCACCTGAAGGTTGCCGCCGTGGTTTTCCAGCATGGCGATGGCGCACATGGCGTGCTGGCTGTCGCTGTCGAGGCGCACTTCCACCGTCGGCTGGCCGGGAATCTCGATCATCACGACGCCATCCGTGGCGGCCCAGTTCGGCACGCCTTCATAGATGAAGGCGTACACGAGCACGCGCTTGATCTGGTCGAAATGGGTGCCGTTGATGAAGATGTTTTCGCCGCTGCTGATGCTGCCCGTGCGGTCGTCGCCTTCCAGGTGAATGTACGGCGGACGGTCGTAGGCGCCCCAGCTGTTGCCCAGCGCCTGCACGGCGCTTTTGCTGCCGTTGCTCATTTCGAACAGGCAGCCGATATCGAGGTCGATGCCGCCCGAACGGCCGGCCGGTTTGTTGAACAGTTTGCCGAGGAAGCCCGTGTCCAGTTTCGATGCCGGCGCCTGGCCTTGCGACGCGTTCTGGTTCCAGTTCAGGTTGACCCGGATGCGCCCATAGCCGCCGCTGTCGCGCTTGTCGAGCGAGATCTTGTCGCCGCGTTTTTCCAGGCGAATTTTCGACAGCGAGATTTTATTCGCCGCAGGCGGGGCCGCTGGCGTTGGCACGGAAGCCGGTGCTGGCGCCGGGGAGGATGCCCCCGCCTCGCTGCCGCCGAAGTGCTTCAGCAGGGCCGACAGGCCACCGGCGAAACCTTGGCCCACGGCGCCAAAGCGCCAGCTCCCGTCGCGGCGATACAGTTCGCCGATGATGACGGCTTTCTCGTCCTGGAAGTCATTGCCCGTGAAGGCGAACGTGGCAGCCTGACCCAGCGCCATGCTGGAGTTGCCCAGCGCGCGCATGCTGCCCTGTTCCGTCGCCGCAGTAAACACCAGCTTGTCGATCGAGGCGGGCAGGCGGGCAAGGTCGACCTGGAAGGTGGAGCGGGGGCCGTTCAAGTCCACCGTGATGGCGTTGTCCGGTGCGCTTTTCTGGTTGAAGAACACCATGTAGCGGTCGTCCGACAGCTTGCCTGCCGCATCGACGCCGAAGCAGCTGACGTCCACTTCCATCGAACCCGAAACGATATCGAGCGTGACGGCAAACGGGCCATTCAAGCCCAGGTCCGCCAGTTTGCCTTTTTGTCCGCGTGTGAAATTGGTCATGGTCGTGCAATCCCTTCGTCGCTTGAGAGTTGAATCAATGAGGTATTTGCGTGGTGCGCGGCGGCGTTGTCGGCCGCATGGCGGATGCCGAACAGGCGCGCCTGCTCGATGATGCGCAGCGCCCAGCTGGAATGGGTCGCCACTTCGCACATCGATTCCTGCATGCGGAACACGGCCGGGCTGTCCGGGTCGATGATGCGCAGCGCCAGTTCGATGTCCGACTGCGCCACCTGGTAGTGGCGCTCGATCTGCGGCACCTGGTCCGGGTGGATGGCCGTCTTGGCGATCATGCCGTGCGCCATGTCCTGCGCCACTTCGGCGTCCAGCCAGCTGCCCTGCGACAGGTGCTCGAAGACGGGCGCCGTCAGCTGGAAGCCGTGCGGCTTGAAGATGGTGACCAGGCGGCCGATGACCTGGCCCAGCGGCGTCTGGTAGATGGTGCCGCTGGTGGGGCGGCGCAGTCCCAGCAGGGCCAGCAGGTCGTTGCCGCCGATGCGCAGGGCCAGGATGCGGCGCCGCACTTCCGGCGCGGACAGGATGATGCGGAACTGCTTCATTTCCTCGTCGTCGAACACTTCCGCCGTTTCCAGGGTCGGCATCAGCAGATGATGCGTGTGGCGCACCAGCTCGAAATAGGCGTTGAAATTGCTGCGCGTGGATTTCGGCAGCACGAAGCCGCTCAATTTGTCGGCACCGGGCATGGCCAGCACGCGCGCCAGCACGTCGAGATTACGCACGCGCACGAAGCGCAAGGTGTCCGATTCGTCGCACATGTTTTGCAGCGCCAGCGACAGATTGAACAGCGCGTAACTGAGGTCGCGTTCCGCGATGGCGTCTTCGGTGCAAAGGATGACCGAGCGCAAATGGCTGAATTTGTCGCCATTGGCGATCGCCAGCAAGTCCTTGTGCGTGGTCGGCACATACATGGAGGCGCCGAGCGCCGCTTTATGCTCGCTTTGTGGGTGTAGGGAGTTGTTATCCATCGACTGCGCTCCTGATAAGGGCGACCGCCTGGTAAGGCAGCGCCGGTTCTACTGTGACGGGTATGGCTTTTTCCTGCGCCAGAAGCAGCAAATGTGCCACGTCCGGCGCATTCGTGTCGCGCACGATCAGGCGCTCGGGCACGCGGCGCAGCAGCACGCGCGTCGCTTCGCCGATGCCTGGCTTGATCAGGTTGATGTCGCTGATGCCGTATGCCTGCTGCGCGGCGGCCATGTAGGCTTGCGAACGGGCCGCCATCGCAGGCGCATCGCTCGCTTCGGCCAGCGGGATGCCGCTGTTGGCGGCAATGGCCACGGCGTCGGCCACCAGGCCGTCGGCGAAAGCGCGCGACTGGTCGTGCTGCTCGAACTGCTCGTAGTACACGCAGCCGTGGAAGTCGTCCGGGCCGATGGCTTCATTGAGCACGGAGCGGCTGACCAGCCCCGAGACCGTGGCGTTCAGAATGCTCGACGGGATCAGGTAGTCGCCGGACGAGGCGGCGCAGGCGGCCGTGCCGGCCAGGTCGGACAGCACGAACAGGCCGCCGTCGATCGCCGTGCCATGCGCCGCATTGAAGTCGTTGACGGTCTGGCGCAGTTCGCGCGAAATCACGCCCTTGCCCGTCCAGCCGTCGACGAAGACGAGGGAGTCGGCCGCATGGCCTTGCGCCAGGATGTGCTGCAGGGCGTTCGCGTCGATGCCGCGGTCGCGGATGATGGAGACGGAATAATGGCAGCATTCGCGCTGGAACACCTGGCGCAGCAAGTGGCCCAGGATGACGCCCACGGGCGTGCCGGCGCGCGCCAGCGACACCAGCGTGATGGAGCCCGTGCGGCGCGCCGCGATCAGGGCTGCCAGGCGCAGGCAGTCGCGCGCCATCTGCAGGCGGTTGGCCGCAAACGCGCTCTGGAACAGGGCCAGGTAGGCGGGCGAAGGCAAGGACTCGGGCGACAGCATTTCGCTGTAGTGGCGCTGGCCCGACTGGATTAAAAGCTCTTTTTCGGCCAGGTCGAGGATGGGTTCCAGCGCCATCGGCGTGAGCAGGAACTCCACGTCTTCCTGGCGGTAGCTGCCGCTGAAATGCTGCGTGCCTTCGGTCATAGCGCCGCCACCGTGAGTGCCGCCAGCTGGGTGCCGTTGGGGATGATGGCGTAGTCGCAGGCGGCCATGAAGCGCGCGTCCGAACGGCTGTCGCCCATGCCGAAGCTGACGATGGGGCCATGCTCGGCTTCCAGTTCCGCGCGCAGGTAGGCGACGGCGCGCGCCTTGTTCAAGGTCTTCGGCAGCACGGCCAGGTTGTTGCCGTTGCGGTGGATGAAGTAATCGGAACCTTCGCTCGCGATCCATTGCTGCAGCACTTGCTCTTCGATGTCGGCCAGGCGTTCGCCGCGCGCTTCATGGTCCTTGACGACGATGTAGAACGGCGTGTTGTAGTCTTCGATCAGGCGCGCGCGCGAAGGCATGCCCGCCTTGGCCTGGAAATCGTCGATGATGCGCATGGCGTCCCGCAGGCCGGGCAGGGCCGTTTGCATGTCGTTCTGCATCAGGGCCAGCCAGCCCGCATCGAGCGCGCCGCCCGGCTGCAGCACGATGCCGCCGTAATCGAGCACGCTGTAGCTGGTAAACGGCAGGTCGACTCTGCGGAAGGCGTCGCCATTCCTGGCCGTGGCGGGTATCAGGGTCATGCCGCTTTGCGCGAATTCAAAGAAGGCGCGCTGGCGCGCCGTCGTAAACGAACAGGCGTCGCCATTTTTCAAATAGGCGGCCGCTTGCAGGTCGGTCTCGCCCGGGCATTTTTTCGGGGTCTGGAACAGTGTGTCGTCCAGATCAACAAACAGGAATTTCTTCAATTTTGGTCTCTGACTGAAAGTGGAACAGGCGGCCGTTCAACTGGCCGGCGAGTTGCATGAGGGCCGGGCTGGCCGGGGTTTCATGGCAGATGAAAACGTACTGGTACTGGCCTGGCGCCACGTTGTACAGGTAATTGGCGATGCCTTCGCCGTAGTTGTCGTCGCAGTGGACGATATGGCCGACGGAGCCCCACGACAGAATCGGCGAGCGCGTGGTCGATTGCACCACGACGTTCTTGCCCAGCGCTTCAAGTTCGCGCGCCAGCAGGAACGACGGGTGCATGAATTCGCCAGTGCCCAGCACCAGCACGGAGTCCCCGGCGCCGATTTCCTGCGCCAGCTGCACGGCCAGGCCTTGCGGCGGTGTCAGGGCGCGGCCTACGCCGATACGGCCAAACGCAGGGCTGGCGCCCCGTTCCGCATTTGCCTCGAAGCGCTGCGCGCTGGCTGCCACGGGAGCCGGCGCATCGCCGGCCTGGAATGCATACTGTCCGGAGAGTGCCGCGCCGATGCTGGTGGGCAGGCCGAAACGCTCGCTCAAGCCCGCATTGGCGGCCTGGCCCATGAAGTTGGTGATCACGCCCAGGTGCAGCTTTTCCAGCTGCGGATAGCGCGCGCGGCACACTTGCACCAGGTTGGCGAAGGTGTTGCCGGTCGACGCTTCATCGTCGATCAGCACCAGGCTGCGGGCCGTGCAAAACAGCGCGCTGGCCGCATCCGACAAGTGCAGGAACTGGCGCGGCGCGTGGCTGTGCGATTCCTCGAATTCGAAGAAGGGCACGCTGCCCACGCGGTAGCGCGAGCTGTGCAAAAACAGGGCCTTGCCATTCGGATTGGCGCGCAGCCACGCTTCGAACACGCCCTGGCCCAGGCCGACGGCCGTTTCCGCCATGGCGATGAAGACGACGGGACCGGGCAGGCTGGGAGGGATCTGCGCGGCCAGGTCGTCGTGGATGGTTTGCATGGCGCGCGGCGTGACGGGCCAGTGCTTGCCCAGCACTTTTGAAAGGAACAGGAAGCCCCGCTTGGCGTTGGCGCGCGCGGCAAAGCCGATCAGCCAGTCCAGCGGAAAGCGCGCCTCGTCCACTTTCAAGGTCAGCTCGCCCGTGGGCATCTGCTGCCTGACGACGTTCATGGCAGCTCCACGGCGTAGGCGGCTTCGCCCACGCGCATGCCTTCGCGGATGGCGGGCACGGCGAGCTTGTCGAAGCCCTGGTCGAAACCGGCCAGGGCCAGATAGGGCAGGTTCGGGCCGGCCGCGCAGGCCATGCCGATGCCGCCCGACATGCGGGGGTTGATCTCGAGCAGCGCGAGGCCATTGGCGCCTTCGCGGAACTGGATATTGAAGACGCCGTTCAAGCGGTAGTCGCGCGCCAGTTTTTCACAGGCCGCCAGCAAGTCGTCGCGCAGTTCGATCAGCTGGCCGCTGCCGCCCCCGTGCAGCTTCTTGCGCGGCACGGCGCAAATGAGCGTGCCCTGGTCTGCCACGCAGTCGGCGCTGTATTCGTGGCCGTCGAGGTATTCCATCAGCAGCAGGGTCTTGAACGATGCCGTCTGCGCCAGGCCGTTGCGCAGCTCCTGCGCATTGATCTGGTAGGCGGCGCCGGCCAGCAGCAACTGGGCGCTGGTGCGCTCTTCATCGAGAATGGCAAAGCCCAGGGCATACACGGATTCGGACGGCTTGATGCACAGTTTGCGGTGCAGCGGGCGCAGTTCGGCGTAGGCGGCGTCGTATTCGGCGATGGTGGTCACGGCGCGGTAGTCGGCCGGGCGCGCCATGGGCAGATCGAGGCCGGCGCAGAAGCGCGCCTTGTCGTGCATCAAATTCAGGGTGTCTTCGCTGGCCACGCTGAGCACACGCGTGCCGATGGCGGCGAAGCGCGCGCTGGCGCTGCCGATCAGGCCCGCTTCCTTGCCCGGCCAGAAAATCGTGATGCCCCGCTCGCGGCAAAATTCCAGGCACCACTCGACATAATTGAGGCCCGTCAGGCCCGACGGTTCGACCGCGTATTCGTGGGCAGCCAAAAAAGCGGCAGCGTGCGCGTTCGTATTGCTGCACACGATGTGATAGCGGGGCGCGCCGCCAGTGGCGGCCATATCGGCCTCGCGGATCAAACGCATGGCCGTGCCGACCGAGGAAAATGTTTTGTTGAACCAGACTCTTTGCATGTACGGGGACCGGGTGGAAATAGGGGAAGCCGCGCGCAGGTGCGCGCGCGGGGAGTGTAGCCAGAAAGACTTAACCTGGCCTTAGAGTGAGGCGATCAGCCGGCTTTGCCCGACGCCGTCCACTTCAGGAACGCGTCGCGGTTGCGCGAGCAGATGAACACCTTGCCCGAGCCGGAAAAGCGCAGCACGATGCCTTCGCCGCTGGTGACGCTATTGACGATATTGCCGAGGAAACCGCCGATGCCGCCACCGCTGGCGCCACCGCCCGTGGTCACGGAAATCTCGTATTTCAGGCTGTTGTCCCAGCAGACCACGTGGGAATTGTCGATCACGACGTCCTTGCCCGGCTCGACGTCGAGCTGGAACATGGAGCCGAAGCCCGACACCACCACTTGCCCCGTGCCGGCCGTCTCCATGACGAAGAAACCGCCCGACTGGGCGAACAAGGCGTTGCCGATGCTTTGTGTGCGCACCTTCATTTCCGTGCCCGAAGTGGCGGCGACAAAGGCGCCGTCGTTGAGCAGGTACTGGCGCGCGCCAACGTCGACCACTTCGATGGCACCCGGCAGGGTGGGCGAGAGCAGGCAGTCGCCGCTGCCGCGCACCGCTTCGATATGCTGCTGGAAGAACGATTCGCCGTTCGCGAAGCGGCGCATGATGGCGCTGCCCAGGCCGCCCGTCATCTTGCCCTTCAAGTCCAGCGCCGTCTCCATCATCACCATCGCATCGGATTCGCAATAGATGGTTTCGCCCTGCTTCATGCTGACGTGCAGAAATGGATCGACGTCGCCCGTGACACTAAATACTGGCATGATAAATCTCCAAAAAAAAGCCGCCTGATGATATTCAGGCGGCTGCGTTTAGCTCATGAAAAAATCAAGCGTTGACGCCGAACGAACGGGCCAATGGGCCCAGGCCGCCGTTGAAGCCCTGGCCGATGGCCTTGAACTTCCATTCGCCGTTGTAGCGGTAGATTTCGCCAAAGATCATCGCCGTTTCCGTCGAGCTGTCTTCGGACAGGTCGTAGCGGGCGATTTCTTTTTCGCCTTCCGCGTTCAGGCAGCGGATGAAGGCTTTCGA
>NZ_LNCE01000024.1:0-109113 GCF_001445815.1 Janthinobacterium sp. Ant5-2-1
CACCAAACGGGTGCGGAAGGGACTTTATCCAGGTCAAAAAAGGCGGTCCTGGCGGCCCATTTGAGGCCGCCAGGCCATACTGAATTCCTATGTAGGCATAGGAAACGCTTATGTTCTTGCCATTGATTATTATCAACAAATCATTTCATGGCCGGACAACCGGGTCATCGCGCCGGTTGCGTTTTTCCCGCCGGCAATTCAAGGTGCCCAGGACGACGCCCTGCGGGTCGACCGTATCGAGGTGCACATCGAAGCCCCACAGCCGCGCCACGTGCTTGAGCACCTCGGCCGCCTGCTGGTTCAGGGGGCGGCGCTGGAATTGCGTGTGGCGCAGGGTCAATGCCCGGTCGTCGCGCGTATTGACGGACCAGACCTGGATGTTCGGTTCGCGGTTGCCCAGGTTGTACTGCTCGGCCAGCTGCTGGCGCACGTAGCGGTAGCCGGCGTCGTCGTGGATGGCGGAAATGGCCAGCTTTTCATTCTTGTCGTCGTCAAGCACGGCAAAGAAATGGAATTCACGGATCAGCCGCGGCGACAGGTATTGGGCGATGAAGCTTTCATCCTTGAAATTGCGCATGGCAAAGTCCAGGCTCTTGCGCCAGTCGCTGCCGGCCATGTCGGGGAACCAGGCGCGGTCTTCGTCCGTCGGGTGCTCGCAGATGCGGCGGATGTCGCTCATCATGGCAAAACCCAGTGCATACGGATTGATGCCGCTGTAGTACGGGCTGTCGATGGGCGGCTGGTAGACGACGTTGGTATGGCTTTTGAGGAATTCCATCATGAAGCCGTCGCCCACCACGCCTTCGTCGTAGAGCTGGTTCAATATCGTGTAGTGCCAGAAGGTGGCCCAGCCTTCGTTCATGACCTGGGTTTGGCGCTGCGGATAGAAATACTGGGAAATCTTGCGCACGATGCGCACCATCTCGCGCTGCCACGGTTCCAGCAGCGGCGCGTACTTCTCTATAAAGTACAGCAGGTTTTCTTCGGGTTCGGGCGGAAAGCGGGGGGCGGCCTTGCGCTGGTCGTCCTCGTCCTCGTCTTCATCGCGCCGGGGCAGGGTGCGCCACAACTGATTGATCTGCGACTGCACATAGGCTTCGCGCTCTTTCTGGCGCGCATATTCCTTCGCCATCGACAGTTTCGCCGGGCGCTTGTAGCGGTCCACGCCATAGTTCTGGATGGCGTGGCACGAGTCGAGCAGTAATTCCACGGCGTCGACGCCATGGCGCTGCTCGCATTCGGCGATGTAATTCTTGGCAAACACCATATAGTCGATGATGGCGTCCGCATCCGTCCAGGCGCGGAACAGGTAATTGCCCTTGAAGAAGGAATTGTGGCCATAGGCCGCATGCGCGATCACCAGCGACTGCATGGTCAGGCTGTTTTCCTCCATTAGATAGGCGATGCACGGGTTCGAGTTGATGACGATCTCGTAGGCCAGGCCCATCTGGCCCCGCTTGTAGCTTTTCTCGGTGGACAGAAAATGCTTGCCGAACGACCAGTGGTTGTACGAGACGGGCATGCCCACCGAGGTGTAGGCATCCATCATCTGCTCGGCCGTGATGATTTCCAGCTGGTTCGGATAGGTGTCGAGGCCAAACTGTTTCGCCACGCGGCGGATTTCCTCGTGGATTTGCTCGATCAGCTCGAAGGTCCATTCCGACTGCTCGGGCAGGGCGTTCGGGTGGCGCAGGCGCACGAACGGTTCGCCCGGGGTATTGCTGGCGCGGTCAAAGGCTGCACTCATCATTTCACCTGTTTCTTGAACAGTTCGCGGAAGACCGGGTAGATATCGGCCGGCGTGACGATCTTTTGCATGGCGAAATGGGCGTGATGGTCGAGCACGCCCGCATATTGCTCCCACAGGTTTTGCTGCGGGCCGTCGGTGATCTCGACATAGGTGTAGTACTGCACCTTGGGCATGATGGTATTGATCAGCAATTGGCGGCACAGCATGGAATCGTTGTCCCAGTTGTCGCCGTCGGACGCCTGCGCCACGTAGCTGTTCCATTGCCCGGCGCCATAGCGTTCGTCGATGATGGTATTGAGCAAGTGCAGCGCGGACGACACGACGGTGCCGCCCGACTCGCGCGAATTGAAGAATTCGTGCTCGTCCACTTCGGCCGCCGCCGTATGGTGGCGGATGAAGACCACCTCGATCTTGTCGTAGACGCGCTTGAGGAACAGATACAGGAGGATGAAGAAGCGCTTGGCCGTATCCTTGCGCGACTCGTCCATGGAACCGGACACGTCCATGATGCAGAACATGACGGCCTGCGTCATGGGTTTGGGTACCTTGATGCGGTTGCTGTAGCGTAAGTCGAACGGGTCGATGAAGGGAATCGCCAGCAAGCGCGTGTGCAGGTGGTGGATCAGGCGGCGCAGTTCCGTGACGAGCGGGTCGCTGTCGGGCGCGCCTTCGTGCAGCAGGGTCGCCAGGTCTTCCTCGGCCTGCGCCAGCTGCTTGCGGGCGCCGCCGCCGACGGCGATGCGCCGGCCCAGCGCGCCGCGCAGGGAGCGCAGCACGTGGATATTCGATGGCGTGCCCGACATATTGTAGCCGGCGCGCTGGTTCTTGAATTCCGTGGTGGCCGTCAGCTGGGTTTTCACCATGTGCGGCAATTCCAAGTCCTCGAAGAAATAATTCATGAATTCTTCGCGCGACAACTCAAAGATGAAATCGTCTTCCGTCGTCTCGTCGCTATTGCCCGCCTTGCCCCGCCCGGCGCCGGCGCCGCCTTTCGGCCGGGCGATCTGGTCGCCTTTCAGGTATTCCTTGTTGCCGGGATTGACCACTTCCCATACGCCGCCATGCGCGTGGCCAAACGACGGTTCGCCCACGTCCTTGACGGGGATGCTGACCTTCTCGCCATTCTCGACGTCCGTGATCGAGCGCCCCTTGATGGCGCGCCCCACGGCATCCTTGATCTGGCCCTTGTAACGCCGCAGGAAACGCTCGCGGTTGACGGCGGATTTATTCTTGCTTTGCAAGCGCCTGTCGATAAGGTATGTCAAAGGGTGCCTCCTTGCCTCTCGTCTTGCGCGCCCCGCCGGTCGTCAGGCGGGAGCGCGCCTCCGCTGTCCGCGCTATGACGACTTGCGTACGCGCAAGTACCATTCGCATAACAGGCGTACTTGCTTGGCCGTATAGCCTTTTTCCACCATGCGGGCCACGAAGTCGGCGTGCTTGTTGGCATCGTCGGCGCTGGCCTTGGCATTGAAGGAAATCACGGGCAGCAATTCCTCCGTATTCGAGAACATTTTCTTTTCAATCACAGTGCGGAACTTTTCATAACTGGTCCAGGCGGGATTCTTGCCGCCGTTCGAGGCCCGCGCCCGCAAGCCGAAGTTGACGATTTCGTTGCGGAAATCCTTCGGATTGGAAATGCCCGCCGGCTTCTCGATCTTTTCCAGTTCATTGTTCAGCGATTCGCGGTCGAAACTTTCGCCCGTGTCCGGATCGCGGTATTCCTGGTCCTGTATCCAGAAATCAGCGAACGTCACGTAGCGGTCGAAGATATTCTGCCCGTATTCCGAATAGCTTTCCAGGTACGCCGTCTGGATCTCCTTGCCGATGAATTCCACATAACGCTGCGCCAGGTGCTCCTTGATATACGAGAAGTAACGCTGCTCGAGTTCCGGCGCAAACTGCTCGCGCTCGACCTGCTGCTCCAGTACATATAATAGATGCACGGGATTGGCGGCCACTTCGGAATTGTCAAAGTTGAACACTTTCGACAGGATCTTGAAGGCAAAGCGCGTCGACAGGCCGTTCATGCCCTCGTCCACGCCCGCATAATCGACGTATTCGTGCATGGACTTGGCTTTCGGGTCCGTATCCTTGAGGTTTTCGCCATCGTAGACGAGCATCTTCGAGAAGATGCTGGAGTTTTCCGGATCCTTCAGGCGCGACAGGATGGCGAACTGCGCCATCATGCGCAGGGTGCCGGGCGCGCACGGGGCCTTGACGAGCGATGAATTGGCCACCAGCTTGTCGTAGATCTTGATTTCATCGGACACGCGCAGGCAGTACGGCACCTTGACTATATAGATACGGTCAAGGAACGCTTCGTTGTTGCGGTTGTTTTTGAACGTCTTCCATTCCGATTCGTTCGAGTGGGCCAGGATGATGCCGTCGAATGGAATGGCGCCAAAGCCTTCCGTGCCCTTGTAGTTGCCTTCCTGCGTGGCCGTCAGCAGCGGGTGCAAGACCTTGATGGGCGCCTTGAACATTTCCACGAATTCCATCAAGCCCTGGTTGGCCAGGCACAGGCCGCCCGAATAGCTGTAGGCGTCCGGATCGTCCTGCGCATAGTCTTCCAGCTTGCGGATGTCGACCTTGCCCACCAAGGACGAAATATCCTGGTTGTTTTCGTCGCCCGGCTCCGTTTTCGAGATGGCGATCTGTTTCAGCACGGACGGATAGCGTTTGACGACGCGGAACTGGTTGATATCGCCATTGTATTCATGCAGGCGTTTCACGGCCCACGGGCTGGGGATGTTGCGCAGGTAGCGGCGCGGGATGCCGTAATCCTCTTCCAGGATGGTGCCGTCCTCTTCCTCGTTGAACAGGCCCAGTGGCGATTCGTTGACGGGCGAGCCTTTCAGGCAATAGAAGGGCACGTGTTCCATCAGCGACTTGAGTTTTTCCGCGATGGACGATTTGCCGCCGCCGACAGGCCCCAGCAAGTACAGGATCTGCTTGCGTTCTTCCAGGCCTTGCGCCGCGTGGCGGAAATACGAGACGACTTGCTCGATCACTTCCTCGGTGCCGTAGAACTCGCGGAAGGCGGGGTAGATCTTGATCACCTTGTTGGCGAAGATGCGCGACAGGCGCGTGTCGTTGCGCGTGTCGACCAGCTGCGGCTCGCCGATGGCGGCCAGCATGCGTTCGGGCGCGCTGGCGTACGTCAGCTTGTCCTTCTTGCACAGGGCCAGGTATTCGGTGAGCGACATTTCCTCTTCGCGGGTGCGCTCGTAGCGTGCTGCATAGTTATCAAAAATGGTCATGTCAATGTCCTTTAATGTAAACCTGAACTGCCAGTCACCATGGCCGCCCGCCTGGCACTCGCCTGGGCTTGCCGTCTGAATTTTTTCTGTACCCCGTACCGATTTTTATTGTTGTTTCAAGCCCGGCTGTCTTTGCGAGTCCGGATTGCCCGGACCAAAAAACTGGCGCTTGATGCCGTGTGCTGACGTGGCCAGCCGGCTTATTTTTTCACTGTTGATAGCGCTTGTTGCACTTACCTTTACCCCATGAAATTAATTATTGCTCTAAAGGATCAGGAAGTCAAAAGATATGTCAGCATATCCTTAATACTTGTTTGTAAATTGTTGATTTAATTGGATAAATCATCAAATTTTTCCTCAATTTCAATGAACCTTTGTAGGCCTTTTAAACCATCATACGACAATTCGCCAGCGCGTGCCGATGCCGGCCGTGGCGCTGCCGCAGCCGGCGCCATGGCGGCCGGGCGCCGGTGAGGCTGGCCATCTTGCGCTAAGATGCCTGCATGTCTGATGGCCCTGCGCGCCGCGCGTGCGCGAGCCAGCATTTTTATCGTCACCCTATAAGGAACACCCATGATGAACCCCCAATTGCGCGCGATCGTCCGCGGCATGCCGAAGGCCGAACTGCATATCCATATCGAAGGCTCGCTGGAGCCGGAACTGATTTTCGCACTGGCAGCGCGCAATGGCGTGCCGCTTGGCTATGAATCGGTGGAACACTTGCGCAGCGCCTATGCTTTTACGGATTTGCAGTCTTTTCTCGACATTTATTATGCTGGCGCAAGCGTGCTCTTGAAAGAGCAGGATTTCTACGACATGACGCAAGCCTACCTGCAGCGCGCCGAGGCCGATAACGTCTTGCACACGGAAATCTTCTTTGACCCGCAAACCCACACGGCGCGCGGCGTGGCCATGGCCGACGTGATCAACGGCATCCACCGCGCCTGCCAGGACAGCCCCGTCAGCGCGGCCCTGATCCTGTGCTTCCTGCGCCACCTGAGCGAGGAAGAAGCATTCGAGACGCTGGAAGACGCTTTGCCGCACCGCGACAAATTCATCGGCATCGGCCTCGACTCGTCGGAAGTGGGCAACCCGCCCGAGAAATTCTCGCGCGTGTTCTCCCGTTGCCGCGAGCTGGGCCTGCACCTGGTGGCCCACGCGGGCGAAGAAGGTCCGCCAGCCTACATCCGCACGGCGCTCGACGACTTGCAGGTCGAACGTATCGACCATGGTGTGCGCTGCCTGGAAGACGCGGAACTGACGGCCCGTTTGGCGCGCGAACAGATCGCCCTGACCGTGTGTCCGCTGTCGAACACCAAGCTGCGCGTATTCGACCAGATGCATGACCATAACCTCGTGCAACTGCTCGACGCCGGCCTGCTGGTGACGGTGAACTCGGACGATCCCGCGTATTTCGGCGGCTACATGAACGACAATTTCGACGCCATCTTCGACGCGCTGCCACTGGGCCTGTCCCACGCGCATCGCCTGGCGCGCAACGGTTTCATCGCCGCCTTCCTGCCGCAGGCGCAGAAAGACGCTTTCCTCGCCACCGTCGATGCGTATTTCGCCCAGCACGCGGCCGCCCACGGCATCGCGCAATAACGCATCACAACCAACTCGCATAAAGACCCGCCGCCCATGTTCCGCCTCTCCCTGAAAATGACCGGCCGCGACTGGCGCGCCGGGCAACTGCGTTTCCTGCTCGTCGCGCTGATCGTCGCCGTGGCGGCCCTGTCGGCCGTCGGCTTCTTTGTCGACCGCCTGCGCGCGGGCCTGAACCGCGACGCGCACCAGCTGCTGGGGGCCGACCTGGTCATCAGCGCCGACCAGCCCGTCAATGCAGCCTGGCGCGCCGAAGCGCAGCAGCGCGGTTTTATACTGGCCGACACGGTGACGTTTCCCAGCATGGCGCAGGCGGGCGAGGGCGAGCAATCGCTGTCGCAGCTGGCGTCCATCAAGGCCGTCTCGCCCGGCTACCCGCAGCGGGGCAAGCTGAAAATCACGACCACACTGAGCGAAGCGCAGGATGCCGTGGGACGGCCAACCGACCAGGTGCCGGCGCCCGGCACCCTGTGGGTCGATGCGGCGATCCTGTCCAGCCTGAACGCGAAGCTGGGCGACACCTTGACCTTGGGCGACAAGGCATTTACGGTCACGCAACTGATCGCCAGCGAGCCCGACCGCGGCGCCTCCTTTTTGAACTTCGCCCCGAGAGTCATGCTGCCCTTGGGCGACCTGGCCGCCACGGCGCTGGTGCAGAACGGCTCGCGCGTATCGTACCGGCTGCTGCTGTCGGCGCCACCGGCCAAGGCGGCCGAGCTTGCGCAATATCAAGCCTGGCTGGAAAGCCAGATCAAGACGCAGGCCATCAAAGGCGTGCGCATCGAGTCGCTGGAATCGGGCAGCCCGCAGATGCAATCGACCCTGGACCGCGCCGATCGTTTCCTGTCCCTTGTCGGCTTGCTGTCGGCCATGCTGGCGGCCGTCGCCGTGGCCATGGCCGCGCGCCGCTTCATGCTGCGCCACCTGGACGCGTGCGCCATGCTGCGCTGCCTGGGCTTGACGCAAAACCAGGTCACGGCCATGTACGTGATCGAATTTTTACTGGTTGGCCTGGCCGGCAGCGTCGTCGGCGTGGCTGTCGGTTTCGGCGGCCACCTGGTGCTGCTGGAGTTGCTGGGCAAACTGGTGCAGAGCGACTTGCCGCCCGTTTCCATGCTGCCCGCCCTGCAAGGCGTGGCCACCGGCATGCTGCTCTTGCTGGGCTTTGCCCTGCCGCCGATTTTGCAGTTGCGCAATGTCCCGCACAACCGCGTGATCCGCCGCGAGCAGGAGCCGCCGCAGGCGCTGGCCGTGGCCACGTATGGCCTCGGTATCGCCGCTTTCGTCGTGCTACTGTTGTGGCAGGCGGGCGACGTGAAACTGGCGCTGCTGACGGCGGCCGGCTTCCTCGGCGGCTTCGCCCTGTTCGCCCTGGCCGGCTGGCTGGGCATCAAGTCGCTGAAAACCTTGCGCGGCGCCTTCAATCACCAGGGTTGGCGCTTTGCCGTCACGTCCTTGCAGCGCCGCCCGGGCGCCACCGTCATCCAGGTGGTGTCGCTGGCCCTGGGCCTGATGGCCTTGCTGCTGCTGACGGTGGTGCGCGGCGACTTGATGGTGGCCTGGCGCAACGCCACGCCGCCCGATGCGCCGAACCGTTTCATGATCAATATCCTGCCCGAACAAAAAGAGCCGATCGCCGCGCGCCTGGCCAAAGCCGGCGTGGCCAACGCGCCCCTGTATCCGATGATACGGGGGCGTCTGGTGGCCGTGAACGGCAACGCCATCACGGAAACCACCTACGAGGACGACCGCGCCAAGGGCCTGGCCGACCGCGAATTCAACCTGTCGACGATGGCCACCATGCAGGAAGAAAACAAGCTGGTCGCCGGCAAGTGGTTCGCCAATGCGCCCGGCGCGCCAGCCGAGGCGTCGGTGGAAGAGGGCATCGCCAAGACATTGAAGCTGAAACTGGGCGACAAGCTGCGCTTCGACATCGCCGGCCAGCCCGTGGAAGCGGCCATCACGAGTTTGCGCAAGCTGGAATGGGGTTCGATGCGCGTCAATTTCTTTGTCATCATCAATCCGGCCGCCATGGCGGACACGCCGCAGACGTGGATCACGGCGTTTCACTTGCCGCCCGCGCAGGCGGACCTGGGCAATGCTCTGCTGCGCGACTACCCGAACCTGACGGTGGTCGACGTGGGCGGTGTGCTGAAACAGATTCAGGGCGTGCTGGACCAGGTGGTGACGGCCGTCGAATTCCTCTTCGCGTTCACTTTGGCCTCGGGCTTGCTGGTGCTGTATGCGGCCTTGATGGGCTCGCAGGACGAGCGCACGCGCGAAGCGGGATTGCTGCGCGCCCTGGGCGCCACGCGGCGCCAGCTGGCGCAGGCGCAGTTGATCGAATTCTCGCTCGTCGGCGCCCTGGCCGGCTTGCTGGCCGCATCGGGCGCGGCGGCCATGGGCTGGGCTCTGGCCACGTACCAGTTCAAGTTTGCCTGGAGCTTCGCGCCCGGCGTGTGGGCCTTCGGCCTGCTGGCCGGCGCCCTGTGCGCGATCGCCGGCGGCTGGCTGGGGCTGCGCAATGTCTTGAAACATCCGCCGTTGCAAACTTTGCGCGAAGGCTAAGCACTCACGCTGTCGCCCGCGCCCGCGCGCAAAAATTGCGCATAGGACATGACCGGTTGCCCCAGCTGGTGCGCCGGCACGTCGAACAGGGCCCAGAAATACGTTACGCGGCCCAGGCAGATGGTGGGTGCGGCGCAGTAGCGGAACCAGTTTTCGCCGATCTGCGCCGCGTACATGCCGTCGCTGTCGGCGTCCGAAAAATAGGGGATCACGCGCATTTCCAGCAGGGCCAGCAGCAGGGATGCTGGCGCGTCGCTGTCGCGCGCCATTTCGTACTGCGTGTGCAGGCTGCGTTCCGTCTCGATGATCATCAGCTTGGCGTGGCCGTCGCGCGTGAAGAACAGGATGCCGCTGGGATTGGGGAAAATATAGTATTCGACAAAACCATGGCGCTGGCACAGCTCGTGCACGACGGCGGCCAGCGCCTCGTCTTGCAGGAAAGTGTAGTCGTGCAGCATCAGCAAATCGCGCACGGTCTCTGATTGCTGCAGGAAGAATTCGCGCTGCAATGCCACGATTTCCTGTTCCAGGATGTCGAGGGCATCGTCGTCGCTTTTCTTGATGTAGCGGTCGATCAAGCCCCGGTTGAAGGCCGTCACGGCCACTTTTTCATCGGCCGCGCCCGTAAATAGAATCTTCTTGCACGGCAGGTCGCGCACGGCCTCGCAAAATTCCAGGCCATTCATCTGCGGCATCGAATAATCGACCACCAGCACGGAGGGCACGGCAAAGCGCTGCGCCTGGCCGCTGATGCGCCAGATGCGTTCGATATCGAGCGCCACGTTGCACTGGTCGGGCGGCAGGTTCTGCGTGTCGAAGTTGACGTGCAGCGGCGTCTCGCCCGGCTGCGCGCTCTGGCGCAGCCACTGCAGGGCGCTGCTCGTGTCGTGGAAAGTCTTGCGCGCCAGGCCGGGATCGAGCTGGAACGCCAGGCTTTTCAGGAAGGAATCGCTGTCGTCGATCAATACGGTCAGGGTCGGATGGGTGTAGACGGGCAGTTGCATGCGTCACCTCGCGCGGTGGATGGATGGAAAACGGTTGTGCGTGGACACGGGCAGGGGCTGGGGAAATTCCAGCACGAAGATGGCGTAGGCGCCTTCGCGCGCGACGCAGCGGATGCGCGCCTGCCAGGCTTGCATGATTTGCCGGCACAGGGCCAGGCCGATGCCGCTGCCATTGTGCGAGGGGTACGAATAGAAGCGGTCAAAGATCAGCGGCAGGCGGCTGGTGGCGATGCCGCAGCCCGTGTCGATGAACAGCAGGCGCGGCACGGGGTGGGCGCCATCGATGATGATGCGCACTCTCCCCTTGCCCGCGCGGTGGATGCTTTTCAAGGCATTGCGCAGCAGGTTCAGCAGGATCACCACGCACAGTTCCGACTGGCCGGGAAACGTGAAATCGGCACGCACGTCGACCTTGACGATGTCGCGCTGGGCCGTGCTGGTAAACGGATAGCGGCGCAGCACGGCCGCCACGCTGTCGTGCATGGCCACGGCTTCGTTCGCTTCGAGCTTGCGGTTGACGGCGCTGGCGCTGAGCAGGAACAGATCGATCATGTGGTGCATGTGGCGCACTTCGAACTGGATGCGCGCCAGCGCTTCCAGGCTGGCCGCGTCGGGCGGCTGGCCTTGCAGGTTTTGCTGTAGCCCGCGCTGCAGCCCGCGCACGTTCGCCTCGACGCTGACGAGGGGCGTGCGCAATTCGTGCGCCACGCTGCCAAGTCCGGCCGCCAGCCCGGCCAGTTTCTCTTGCGCGCCCACATTGCGCCCCACCTTGACCACGGACAGCACGGCAATCGTGAACCAGTGCACGGGCAATTGCTGCAAGACGTCGCCGCTGAGCAGGAAGGCGGGCTCGCCGGCCACGGCAAACGCCAGGCAGGCCAGCAGGGTGCCGCTCAGGTAGGCCAGCATGGCGATGCGCGTATCGAAGTGAAACAGCACGACCAGCGCCACCAGCAGCGAATGGGCCCACATGGTCGAGGCGTGGTTCATCAGGAACATGTACGTGAAGAAAAACGGCAGTTCGAAGGTCAGCCCCAGGAACAGGTAGACGCTGAACCAGGTATTGCTGAAGCGGCCGGGCCACAGCGCGGGCAGGAACAGCAGCGCCGCCACGCTGCGCAGCAGCGGCGATTCGTATTCCTGCGGAAAGAAATAATGCCACAGCGCGTAGTACAGGGGCATGCCCAGCGCACCGATGAGCGCGAGGGTGCGCACCTGGGCGCGCCGCACAGGCGTGTGTTCGATGGCGTCGTGGAAATGCAGGAAAGGCTGGAGCAGCTTGCCTTGCCATCGTTTTCCGGAAGGGGACTGCGCGTGCATCATGGTCAGGGGGGCGTGTTCGTTGAGGCGTGTCAATGCAACATGATCGGCGGGTTCACTCTGTATCAGCAGGATATCGGCATAACTGTTGAGCTGTATCAAACTCTTGCCGGATGGCTCGCGCATGTTGGACGCGGTAGTTCCCTCGCAACCAATCAGGAGTTCCTATGTTAAACGCCATTTCCCCCCTGTCGTCCCGCGCCGTCCGCGCCGAACAACTGATGCCTGCTTTCGTGCGTGCGCGCATGGATGAACATTACGTCGAGCGTATCGAGAAGCTGCTTGGCGGCCAGCACTTGCATGAATGGCAAGCCATGCCGGCCAGTGCAGTCATGCTGGCGGGTAATGATTACCTGAACATCGCCGGCGAGGCGGCGCTGCTGGCGGCCCAGGCGCGCGTCTTGCAGGGCGGCGGCGCCATGCTGATGTCGTCCGTGTTCCTGCAGGAGGGCAGCCGCCAGCACCGCCTGGAACAGAACTTCGCGGGCTATCTCGGCAGCGAAGCGTGCGTGCTGGCGCAGTCGGGCTGGGCTGCGAATGTGGGTTTGCTGCAAAGCCTGGCCGGACCCGGCATCCCCGTGTACCTCGACATGCAGGCGCACGCTTCGCTGTGGGAGGGCGTGCAATCGGCGCAAGCCGTGCCCGTCGCCTTCCTGCACAACGATGGCGCCCACCTGCAGCGCCAGCTCGACAAGCATGGCCCCGGCATCATCATCGTCGATGCGCTGTACAGCACGAATGGCAGCGTGGCGCCGCTGCTGGAGATGGTGGAAATTGCCGAACGCAGCGGCAGCATGCTGATCGTCGACGAGTCGCACTCGCTGGGCACGCATGGCCCGCAGGGCGCAGGGCTGGTGGTGGAGCTGGGCCTGGCCGAGCGCGTGCATTTCCGCACGGCGTCCTTGGCCAAGGCGTTTGCGGGCCGGGCCGGGCTGATCACCTGTTCGGCCCGTTTCAAGGGATATTTCCTGTCCGCCTCGCGGCCCGCCATCTTCAGTTCCTGCCTGCTTGAACACGAGCTGGCGTGGTTCGATGCGGCGCTCGACTTCATCCGCGCCGCCGATGCCCGTCGCGTCGCGCTGCGGCGCCACAGCGTGCAGTTGCGGCATGGGCTGATGGAGCTCGGCTACAACGTCAGCGACGGCACCGAGCAGATCATCGCGCTGGAAGCGGGCAGCGAACCCGATACCTTGATCCTGCGCAAGGCGCTGGAACGGCACGGCATCTACGGCGCCGTGTTCTGTGCGCCGGCCACGCCGAAAAACCGTTCGCTGGTGCGCCTGACCCTGAATGCGGGCTTGCGCGAGGACGAGTGCGCACGGGTGCTGGCTGCCTGCGCCGCCATCCGCGACGAGACGGGCATGGCGCGCTGGCCATCGACGCGGCGCCTGCGCAAGCTGGCGCTGGTGTAAATGTCAGGCTTGGCCGGGTTGGTTGCCGGCAATGCCACTCAATAGCAGAGACAGGGGCGCCAGCTGTTCCGCGCTGGCATTGCCCAGCAATTCCTGGCCCAGCGCCTGCGCCGTCGTATTCGCGTGCGCCAGCAATTCCAGTCCCGCCGCCGTGATGGCGGCATAGCCGACGCGGGCATCGCGCGCATCGGCCTGGCGCGCCACCAGGCCGATTTTTTCCAGCGGCATCAGCGAGCGCGTGATGCCGGACGCCGTCAGCGCCAGGCGCTCGGCCAGGTCGATGCGGCGCAGGCGCCCGCCCGGAGCGCGCTGCAAGTGGTACAGCAATTGATAATCGCCAAAGCTCAGGCCATGCAGATTGCCCAGCGTGCTGTCGAAGCGGCGCACCAGCATGGCCTGGGCGCGCGCCAGGCGCAGGCAAAAATCCAGCGCGCTGCCGCCGTCCGGCGATGGGGGAGTGAGATCGGTCATGACGTCCTTTTCATTTGCTGCGCAGTGCGTGAGTGCGCAAGTGTAAAGCATGGCCGCTCAATAGCGTGATTGCCCCTGCTCCAGCAGTTGCGCCTGATACAGCGCCAGCAGGGCGTCCAGCTCGGCGTCCGCGTCGAAACCGGGATCGGCCGATGGATTGACGGTGTCGATGATGTCGAAGCGAAAAGCCGCTTCGCCGTCGCGCCGCCAGTCCCCCTGCAGGCTTGCATTGCGGTGCGTGCCCAGCGTGAGTTCGAAGCGGTGGCGGTTCAGCGCGCCGGGGGCGTTGCGGCTGCGCTCGAGCAGGGTGCACCCGCTGGGCAAATGCCGCAGCGCGATGATGCCCAGCGCGGGCGCCTGTTGCCGGTAAGCTGCTTTCAAGGCGGCTTGCTGTGTTTTATCCATGGTGAGACTTCCTCAAGGTTGGGTGACGTAACCGGTGCTTGCGATGCGCGCAATATCCGTGAACAGGGCGGCGGCGATGGCGGCGGCCAGCAGCAGGGCGCCGCCGGCGCAGAACAGTTCGCCCACGCTCAGGTGGCGCAGCAGCGCGCCCGTGGCCGCTGCGGACAGCGGCGCCAGTCCCAGGAAGATACCCATGAACAGCGCCATCGCCCGGCCCAGCATGGCGGGCGCCACGCGCCGCTGTATCCAGGTAAAGATGGCCACCTGCACATAACCGCCCAGTAATCCCGTGACGGCCAGCAAGGCCGCGCCTTGCCAGGCGGTATCGATTTGCCCCAGCGCCATCAGCAGGATGGCGACGATGGCGTCGACGGCCAGCAGGGTGGCGCCGAAGCGGCGGCGCAGCCAGGCGCCGCCCAGGCTGGACGCCAGCATGCCGGCCAGGGTGCCGGCGCCATGCGCGCCCATCAGCAAACCGAGCGCCGGGGCGCCGTGCAGGCGCTCGCTGGCCAGTACGGGCAAGGCCACTTGCAGCGGCCCCATGACGAAGAACGCCACCACGGCCCAGTAGGCATAGCAGCTGCGCAAGGCCATGTCGCGCCACACCATGGCCAGGCCCGCCGCCATGTCGCGCCACATGCCCTGCGCCGTGGTGGCCGCCAGTGGCCGCAAGGTGACTTGCCGCAAGGTCCAGGCCGAGAACAGGAACGTCAGCGCATCGATGGCAAAGGCGGCGGCCAGCGCCGCCATGCCGGTTTGCTGCCTGCCATCGCGGGTGCCGAGCACGAGCGCCGCCAGCAGGGGGCCGGCCAGCAAGGACAGCTGGCGCACACCCATCTGCAGGCTGTTGGCCGTTTGCAGTGTTTGCGGCGGCACGGCTTGCGGCAGGATGGCCGTGCCGGCGGGAATGGCGAAGGCGGAGGCGACGCCCAGCGCCAGCGCGGCCGCATACGCGAGCGTCACACTGGCGTGGTCCAGCATCAGCAGGCCGGCCAGCGCGAGCAGGATGGCGGCGTTCGCATATTTGCTCAGTAGCAGCACGCGCCGGGGCGAGTGACGGTCGGCGATGGTGCCGCCCAACAAGATGAGCACGGCGCGCGGCGCGCCCATCAGGGCCACGGCGATGCCCAGGCTGAGGCTATCGTTTGTCAGGCTCAGCACGAGCCAGGGCAGGGCCAGCATGCTGAACTGGTCGCCCAGCATGGACACGAGGCCGCCACCGAGCAGCCAGCGGAAGTTGGTATTGCGTAGCAAAGGAGCTTGTACGGTGGTTGACATGTTGTTTTTGTCTTTGGTTAAAAATTGTATGGTATTTGATAAAAGCTTGATTGGTCAAGTATATTGCCATTTATTGTGGCAGTAAGTGTTGACGCCGCATGGGCCGCCAGCGCTTGCGCTATCATGGCGGCCATGACTGATACCACTGCCCCCACCCTGTACGAGACCATCGGCGGCGCCCCCGTGCTGCGCGAAATGGTCGACCGTTTTTATGACTTGATGGAGCTCGAGCACGAGTTCGCCGGCATCCGCGTCATGCATCCGCCATCGACGGACGGCTCGCGCGACAAGCTGTATTTCTTCCTGACGGGCTGGATGGGCGGGCCGGATTTGTATATCGAGAAATTCGGCCACCCGCGCCTGCGCGCCCGTCACTTGCCCTACGCTATCGGCACCAGCGAGCGCGACCAGTGGCTGCGCGCCATGGCGTGGGCCATGGAAGACACGGGCATCGAAGAGTCCTTGCGCGTGCGCCTGATGGAATCGTTCTATCAGACGGCCGACTGGATGCGCAACAAACCTGACTGATCCCATGAGCCCAATCGAGTTTTACAGCCTGCTGGGCGCCGCCATCGTCGCCATCGTCTTGTTGCTATTGATCTTGCTGCGCCCGCGTGGCGCGGCCGGCGATGGCGCCACCACCCTGGCGCTGGTGCAGCAGCACCAGCAGCAAAGCCTGGAACGCATCGACCGGGTCGAGCGCGAAGTGCGGCTGCAACTGCAGGCCTCGGCGCAGGCCACGCGGCAGGACCTGGCGGCCGGCCTGGCGCAATTCCAGGCGGCCACCCTGCAGCAGCTCGACAGCCTGCGCACGCAGATGCAGGCGCAGGGCAAAGTCGGACGCGAAGAACAGGCGCAAAGCCTGGCGCGATTTGCCGACAGCACCAATCAAACTCTGGCCCAGCTGACGGAATCGAATGCGCAGCGCATGCTGGAAGTGCGCGCCACGTTGGAAAACAAGATCCGCGAATTGCAGGCAGATAACGGCGCGCGCCTGGAAGAGATGCGCAAGACGGTCGACGAGAAACTGCACGCCACCCTGGAAACGCGCCTGTCCGCCTCGTTCCAGCAAGTGTCGGAGCGGCTGGAAAAAGTCCACCAGGGCCTTGGTGAAATGCAGCAGCTGGCGCTGGGCGTGGGTGACTTGAAGCGGGTGCTTACCAACGTCAAGACGCGGGGAACGTGGGGCGAGGTGCAGCTGGAAATGCTGCTGGAGCAGGTACTCACTGTCGACCAGTACGCGAAAAACGTGGAAACGGTGCCGGGCAGCGGCGCGCGCGTGGAATTCGCCCTGAAACTGCCGGGCATGGTCGAGGGCGGACCGCCCGTGTGGATGCCCATCGATGCGAAATTCCCCAAGGAACAATACGAGCGCCTGGTCGAAGCGGCAGAGCGGGCCGATGCGGACGGCGTGGCCCTGGCCGGACGCGAGCTGGAGCGGGCTGTGCGGGGTGAAGCGAAAACCATCGCCGAGAAATACCTGGCGCCGCCGCTGACGACCGACTTTGCCATCCTGTTCCTGCCTACCGAGGGGCTGTATGCGGAAGTGCTGCGCCGCCCGGGACTGGCCGACGAATTGCAGCGCGTGCACCGGGTCAGCATCGCCGGGCCATCCACCCTGACGGCCTTGCTCAACAGCCTGCAGATGGGTTTCCGCACCCTGGCGCTGGAAAAACGCTCGTCCGAAGTGTGGCAGGTGCTCGGCGCCGTCAAGACGGAATTCGGCAAGTTCGGCGAGGTGCTGTCGCAAACCCGGCTGACCCTGGAAAAAGCGGCGAAGAATATTGAAAGCGCGGAAGTGCGCAGCCGGCAGATGGCGCGCAAATTGAAATCCGTGGAAGCCTTGCCGGGCGAGGCGGCCGCCTTGCTGTTGGGTAAGACGGACGGCGAATAGCGCCGCCTTGTTCGCCGCAGCGGCCAGCTAAGTCTGCTGGTCTTGCTGTTCCTGCGCCATCTGGCGGTTGACGATGTCAGCGGTGATACTGCCTGGCGCATCGAGTTCGCGCTGCGCCAGCGCGCGCATGGCGTCATTCGTCAGGCCGGCCAGCAAGGCGGCGCACAGTGCGTCCGCCTCGGCGGCTTGTCCCTGGCCGCGCAGTATGGCAGCGGCGATCCGCACGTCTTTTACCAGATTCATCAGTTCCGCCGCCAGCCGCGGCGGCGTGCGCGGCGCAGGAAACAGGGGCAGGCTGGCGGCCAGCTCATTGACCATATCGAGGTGCTCCAGCGGGGCGCCGTGATAGCGCTCCGCCAGCGCGAAATTGCCTGACTCGACGACGGCTGGCAGGGCTTGCCAGGCGTACTGGCTCGCCAGTTCGGGGGCGCATGTGTCCAGCCGGACGAACAGGTCGGCGGTGGAACGGGCATCGCCCAGCGTGTCGTTCATCTCGGCGATGAGAGAGAAGCGCGACCTGCCGCCAAACGTGTTGCCTGACAGCAGCAGCTGGATTTGCGCATCACGCTCCGCCTGCAGGGCGGCGTACGCGGGCGCGTAAGCCTCGGCCAAGAACTTCCACTCCAGCATGATCATGAAATAGCTCGACCTTGCCGGATTCAGGGTTTGCCCGGCCTCGGCGAACAGCTCTTGCAGCAGCGGCAGCGCTTCCGCGTGCCGGCCCTCGTTGCGCAGTGCAATGAGGCGTGTCGAACGGCTATCGATGTCGGGCATGGCGATCCTTGTCTGGAATGCACCATAGTAACAAGTCCACACCCGGCTGGCTACGCCTCAGGCGGCAGGCTTGCCGGTACGGCGTTTTCTCGCGCCGTAGGCCGTCAGCGCCAGTCCCGCCAGCAGCATGGCCCAGGTTTGCGGTTCCGGTACGGCCGGCAAGACTGTCGGGCCGGTGGGCGGCAAGGTTGGCAGGATCACGGTGGGCGGCACGATGATGCTGCTGCCCTGGTCCGGCGGCAGGCCGCTGCCACCACCTCCGCCACTTCCGCCGCCCATGCCGGCCGGCGGCGTGATGCCGCCGACTGTACGCACAAAATCGAAGGGCAGGAAAGGAATGCTGGCCACCTCGGGCGGCATGGCGCCGCCCGTGAAGGAGCCGCCGCGCAAGGCGTCGGGATTGTCGATCAGGGGCACGCCTGCCGCTTCCGGTGCGGCCGGTGCGGCGGCAACGGGTGCTGCGCCGCCGGGAGCGGCGCCTGCCGCCGGCGGCGCCGACGCGGGCGCCTGCGTGATGCGGCTGACATTGCGGCAGATCGTCGGCACGAGGATGCACTGGCCCTGCACGCAATACACGAGTCCCCGTTCCTGCATCTGTTCGCTCCAGCCCGCACGTGTGACGTTGCGGCAGACGCGGCCCGGGCCGAAATGCATGTCGCTGATGCGCGCGTTGTAATTGCCCTTGCCGCGGATGGCGTCGCGGCTGATCACCACAATTTCATCGTACTGGCGCGCACGCATGCGCTCCTTCAATTGTTCACGCACGGGCGGCGCGATATCCGTATAGCGGTCCACGGCTGCGACCACGTCACCCATGAACGGATCGACACCGGGACGATTCCAGTTGCAGTTATCCAGCACATTGGCGCGCGCGGTGCCTTTCGCGTAGGCGGGCAAGGGCGCCAGGGACAAGGTGGCAAGCAGGCATGCCGCACCCAGCAAGCTGACTCCCGCGATCCAAGAGCTGTGTCTCATTGTTGTTCCTCGTGAAAACAATATCAAAATTGAACTTTTTGTATGAGTTCGAATGTTATCATCGAAGAAACTTCAATATCAACTAATAAATAAAATTATTACAATTAGTGTTGTGTTTATTGATTTGTTTTAACTGGAAATGATTAATATTTTTATCTCGATAGGCGAACGTCGGCCGCGCAGGGGAATTGATTGCAATGGGGAAATGCAAACGGCCCGCGCAGGGCGGGCCGTTGAAGGCGAAGATAAGGAGGAGGGAGTGGCTGTTTACATCAGCCCATGGAACAGCACGACGTCGACAAGGTCGCCGGCGGCCACGTGGCCTTGCGCTTCATGCAGCACGATCATGCAATTGGCTTGCGTCATCGAGCGCAGGATGCCCGAACCTTGCGCGCCTGTCACGCGCACGTGCTGGCGTCCGTCCGCGCCACGTTCGACGATGCCGCGCTGGTATTCCGTGCGGCCCCGTTTCTTGCGGATAGGCGCTTGCGCCGCCACCTGCAGCAGGGGCAGGGCGGACGTGTCCGCATCGGCGCCCATCAGGCGCAGCAGGGTGGGGCGGGCGAGGAAATAAAACGCCGCCATCACGGCCACGGGGTTGCCGGGCAGGCCCAGCAGCAATGCCGTGTCGCCCTCGCTGGCAATCCGGCCGAAGGCCATGGGGCGGCCCGGGCGCATGTTGATGTGCCAGAAGGCCACTTCACCGAGGCGCGCGAGGATCTCGCGCGTAAAATCGGCCGCGCCGCTGGACACGCCGCCGGAGGTGATGATGACGTCAGCCTTGGCGCAGGCGCCGCGCAAGGCCGCTTCCAGCGCTGGCGGATTGTCCTTGACGATGCCCATGTCGAGCACTTCGCAGCCCAAACGGCTCAGCATGCCCAGCAGGGTATAGCGGTTGCTGTCGTAGATACAGCCCGCGTCGAGCGCTTCACCGATCGAGCGCAATTCGTCGCCGGTGGAAAAGAAGGCCACGCGCAGCCGTCGGCGCACGGGCACCGTGGCGATGCCAAGCGAGGCCAGCAGCCCCAGTTCGGCCGGTCCGAGTAGTTTGCCCTGCAGCAGGGCCGGCTGGTCCTGCATCAAGTCTTCGCCCTTGAAACGGCGGTTGTCGCCAGGGCGGATGCAGTCCGGCGCGACGGTGATGCTGTGCTCGCTGGCTTGCTGTACCAGTTCCTGCGGCACCACGCTGTCGCAGCCGTCCGGCATGACGGCGCCCGTCATGATGCGCGCGCATTGCCCGCGCTGCACGGTGACTGTGCCGGGACGCCCGGCCAGGATGGTGTCGACCACGGCCAGGGTAACGGGTGCGTCGCCACCGAGGTCGGCACCATGCAGCGCATAGCCATCCATGGCGGAGTTGTCGTGCGCGGGCACGCTGATGGGCGAGATGATGTCGGCCGCCAGGATGCGCTCGAACGCTTGCGGCAGGGGCAGTTCCTCGATCTCGGCGACGGGCGCGACGGTGTCGGCCAGGATGGCTTGCGCCATCGGTACGCTCAATCCCTGCGCCTGCAGGGCTGCCAGCTCGTCCGGGGTATTGATGTTACCGAACGCGGCGCCGTCCTCGAACAGTACCTCGGCCAGTCTCAATGGGCCATGCCAGGTGCGCATGCGGCGCTCGCCGCCGCGCAGATAAGCGTCTAACTGGGGCAGGGCCGAGGTTTTCACCAGGCAAAAGACGGGGTGCGGGCGGCGCACGGCCGAGCCCGTCGCTGGGTCGATCTCTTCGGTGACGGCGATGGCCAGGTCGGCATCGTTATCGATCAAGCCGGCCGCCAGGCGCGTTGCCAGGTCGGGCGGCAGCAAGGGAGAGTCGCACGGCACCGTCAGCAAGTAGGGCGTGCCGGCGTGCCGCATGCCGCTGTGCAAACCTGCCAGGGGCCCCAGCTGGCCCGGCAGAGAGTCCGGCCACACGGGCAAGCCGAAGCGCGCGTAATCGCCGGCATCCGCGTGGACACTGATGGCCAGCTGGCCCACTTGCGGCGCCAGGCGTTGCAGCACGTGGCGGGCCAGGGGCTGGCCATGCAGGGGCAGCATGCCCTTGTCGCGCTGGCCCATGCGCGTGCCGAGGCCCCCGGCCAGGATCAGGCCGGTAATGTCGTGTTTGTTGATCATGTCAGGTAGGAAAATTGGTGCATGCGCCATGGTAGCAGCGCGGGGCGTGCGCCGCCGCGGATTCAGCCGCCGATGTACGACATTTCCACTTTCTTTTTACCGTGCTCAAGTGCGCCGCTCGTCAAGTCCGTCTGGCTGGTGCGCAATTGCGAATAGCGGTCGCCGCGGCCGCGCCACAGCTGCGCCACGGCCGAGGATATTTCCGCGTCGCTGCGGCCGCCGCGCAGCAGGCTGCGCAAGTCGTGGCCGCTGCTGGCGAACAGGCAAGTGTACAGCTTGCCCTCGGTCGAGAGGCGGGCGCGGCTGCAGTCGGCGCAGAATGCCTGCGTGACGCTGGAAATGAGGCCGATCTCGCCGCCGCCATCCGCATAGCGCCAGCGCGCCGCCGTCTCGCCCGTGTAGTTCGGGTCGATGGGCAGCAAGGGCAGGTGCGCGGCAATGCGGCGCACGACTTCGGCCGAAGGGATGACTTCCTGCAAGTTCCAGCCGTTCGAGGCGCCCACGTCCATGTATTCGATGAAGCGCAGGATGTAGGGCGTATTCTTGAAGTGGCGCGCCATGGGCACGATTTCCTGCTCGTTCATGCCGGCCTTGACGACCATGTTGATCTTGATGGGCCCCAGGCCGGCGGCATGCGCCGCATCGATGCCGTGCAGCACGTCGGCGACAGCGAAATCGACGTCGTTCATGCGCTTGAAGGTGGCGTCGTCGAGCGAGTCGAGCGACACGGTGACCCGGTTCAGGCCCGCATCCTTGAGCGCCTGCGCTTTTCTGGCCAACAAGGAACCGTTGGTGGTCAGGGTCAGGTCCAGCGGCTGGCCCGACGGCGTGCGCAGCGCGGCCAGCATGGCGATGAGCTTTTCGATATTCTTGCGCAGCAGCGGCTCGCCGCCCGTCAGGCGGATCTTTTCCACGCCGTGTTCAACGAACAGGCGCGCCACGCGCGTGATTTCCTCGAACGACAGCAAATCCGTGTGCGGCAGATACACGTGGTTCTTGTCGAACACGTCTTTCGGCATGCAGTACACGCAACGGAAATTGCAGCGGTCGGTAATCGAGATGCGCAAGTCGTGCAGGGGCCGGCCCAGGCTGTCGGCCACGTTACCGCTGGGACTTTCCAGCCGCGCGGGGATCGCCGGTGCCCCATTGCGGGCTTCGGCGAGGTAGATAATCTTGTCAGCCATGAAAGGTCATGCCACTTACGTAAAATCGGTCAAGGCAGATACGATAGCACGAGGCCGAAGATGGCACAGGCGAGCAGCAATTTGATGGTGCCTACTTGAAACCTGATCAGCGCCACGCCGGCCGCCAGCGCGATGGCAATCGCTACCCAGTCCCAGTGCGGCAGCGGGTTTTCTTGCCAGAAGACGTGGCGCCCAAAGAACAGGGCCAGGCTGGCGATGACGCCCACCACGGCCGCCGAGATGGCCGTCAACGGCGCGCTCAGGCGCAAATTGCCGCGCGCCGCTTCCACGAGGGGGGCGCCGGCCAGGATGAAGATGAACGAGGGCAGGAAAGTGAACCAGCTGGCAACGAGCGCGCCGCACACGCCCGCCAGCCACAGCTGCTCACCCGTCACGGCGTGGCTCCAGCCGCCGACAAAGCCGATGAAGGCGACGATCATGATCAGGGGGCCGGGCGTCGTTTCGCCCAGCGCCAGGCCATCCATCATTTGCGCGCTCGTGATCCAGTGGTAGTGGTCGGCGGCGCCCTGCACCAGGTAGGGCAGCACGGCATACGCGCCGCCAAAAGTCAGCAGGGCCGCCTTGCTGAAGAACACGCCCATCTGCGCCAGCGGCTGGTCCGCCCCGCCCGCCAGCGCCAGGCCCAGCCAGGCGAGGAAGGCCAGCGCCAAGCCCACGGCAGCCGTGCCAAGCAGGCGCGGCCAGCGGAAGCGCGCGTGGTCCGGCGTGGGCGTGTCGTCATCGATGAGGGCGGCGCCGTAGCGGGCCGCGCCGCCGTGCGACGCGCCGTTGGCATGAAAGTGGCCCGGCAGCCAGCGCCCGCCCGCCATGCCGAGCAGGGCGGCGACGAAGACGATCAGCGGAAATGGCAGCTGTAGCACGGTGATGGCGGCAAATGCGGCCGCCGCGATGGCGATCAAGGCGGGGCTGCGCAAGGTGCGCCGGCCCAGGCGCCAGGCGGCCGCCAGCACGATGGCGACGACGGCCGGCTTGATGCCGTACAGGACGCCGGCGATGGCGCCCACGTGGCCATACGCCATGTACAGCCAGGACAGGGCGATCAGCACCAGCAGCGAGGGCAGCAAAAACAGCAGGCCCGCCACCAGGGCGCCGCGCGTACGGTGCATCAGCCAGCCGATGTAGATGGCCAGTTGGGTCGCTTCCGGCCCCGGCAGCAGCATGCAGTAATTGAGGGCGTGCAGGAAACGCTGCTCGGAAATCCAGCGCCGCTTTTCCACCAGTTCCGCATGCATCATGGCGATTTGCCCGGCCGGGCCGCCAAAGCTGACGCAGCCCAGCTTGAGCCAGTACCAGAAGGCGCTGCGCAGGCTGACGGGGGCGGGAGGCAGATTGGCGTTCTCGTGCATGGCGGGTGGATGGCAGCAAAAAAGTGGACATAAAAAAGGGGAAGCCTGAGCTTCCCCTTTCATCATTGGCGGCTGGGCGAACCCGGCGCGCTTATGGACGCTGCGTGTTGACCTGGATCAACGGCTCATCCGATTGCGGCGGCAATGGCTTGCGTTCGCGCGGCTTGCGTACCGGAGCGACTGCCTTGGCGGCCGCTTCCTGCGCCAGGCGCAGTTTTTCCGGATCGGTGGCAGCCAGGGTCAGGCCGGCCGAGCCGAGCACTGCGCTCAAGTCCAGCGGCGCTGCCACAGGGGCTGGCGCCGGAGCAGGAGCAACGACAGGTGCTGGTGCCGGGGCAGCGGCAGGTGCAGGAGCCACTTCGGCAACCACGGGTGCCGCTTCCGCTACGGCAGGCGCCGCTTCGATGACTGGCGCTGCTGCTGGAACTTTTTCAGCCACGGCGGCGGTTTCCACGGCAGCTGCCGTTTCCACGACTGGCGCCGCTTCGACGATGACTTCCGCTGGAGCAGGCGCTGGCGCCGGTGCAGCTTCCGCTTTCTCGGCAAAGCTGTACTCGGCAGCTGGTGCCGGTTCGGCAGCAGCTGGTTCAGCTTGCGCTGCAGCAACGACGGCTTCCACAGGGGCTGGCGGCACGATCACTTCGGCCGCTGGTGCGGCTTCCTCAACCTTGACCATTTCCACCACTTCGACCACTTCCACGACTTCAGCCACGACGGCTGGGGTAGCTTCGGTTGCAGCTTCCACTGGCGCGGCGACGGCAACGACAGCGGCGGCAGCCACGACGGCGACTGGAGCTGCATCCGTTGCAGCTTCCGGCGCCGGAGCGACCGTAAAGCTGATCACGGGTGCGTCCTGGCCTTCGTTGTCACCGTTTGCCGATTCGATCAGCTCGCCCGTTTCGCGGTCGCGGCGGTTGCGGTTGCGGCCACCACGACGACGGCGGCGGCGCGGTTCTTCGCCTTCCACGTCGTTTTCCGTCTCTTCGCCTTCAGGGCCGGCATTTGCCGGTGCTTTCAGCAGGTTTGCCGGTGCGGCGTCGGATTCCGGGCCGTTTGACGCCACGACGACATTCACTGCGCTGGCGGTGGCGCCAACCAGTGCCAGCTCTTCAGCTTTCACTTCAGCAACAACAGCCTTGTCGGCGCGTGGTTCGCGGCCTTCGCGTGGCTGGCGTGGCGGACGTTCGGCGCGCTCTGGACGTTCCGCGCGTTCCGGACGCTCGGCGCGTTCAGGGCGTTCACCGCGTTCGCGTGGTGCTGCTGCCGTATCGCCGTTCTCGCGCGCTTCACGCGGTTCGCGTGGCGGACGCGGTGGACGTGGCGGACGGGCCGCTTTTTCCAGTGCTTCCGCTTCTTTCGCTGCATCGTCCTGGGCTGGACGGCCCTGGCCCGGTTCGCGTTCTTCGCGGCCTGGCTTGCCGTTGCGGCCACGGCCACGCGGGCCACGGCTGTTGCGGTCGCCACGGTCGGCGCCGGCCGGCTTGGCTGGTGCGACAGGGGCAGGTGCTGGCGCCACCGGTGCCGGAGCGCCGGTGAAGAAGCTGATGATCTTGGCGATCAGGCCCTGTGGTGCGGCAGGCGCGGCCACTGGAGCCGGTTTCGCTTCGACGGGCTTGCGCTCGACCAGCGGTGCCGGCTGGTCAGGGGTGATCGTCTTGACGACGGCTTCCTGGCGCGGCTTGGCTTCTTCCTTCTGGCGCTTGCTGTAAGCCATGTCGGTTTCAGCGCTTTCGGCCAGGTTGTAGCTGGCCTGGCTATCTTCCAGACGCGGATCGTCGTGCTTGATGCGTTCCAGCTTGTAGTGCGGCGTTTCCAGATGCTTGTTCGGGATCAGGATCACGGCGATGCGGTGGCGGTTCTCGATCTTCAGCACTTCGCCGCGCTTTTCGTTGAGCAGGAAGGCGCCCACGTCCACGGGCACTTGCACGTGGATGGTGGCCGAGTTTTCCTTCATCGCCTCTTCCTGGATGATGCGCAGCACCTGCAGGGCGGACGATTCCGTATCGCGGATGTGGCCGGTGCCGGAGCAGCGCGGGCACGTCACGTGCGAACCTTCGGACAGCGAAGGGCGCAGGCGCTGGCGCGACAGTTCCATCAGGCCGAAGCGCGAAATCTTGCCCATTTGTACGCGGGCACGGTCATGGTGCAGCGCGTCTTTCAGGCGCTGTTCCACTTCGCGCTGGTTCTTCGCCACTTCCATGTCGATGAAGTCGATGACGATCAAGCCGCCCAAGTCGCGCAAGCGCAGCTGGCGGGCCACTTCTTCGGCCGCTTCGCAGTTGGTGTTGAAGGCGGTCGTCTCGATGTCCGAGCCGCGCGTGGCGCGGGCCGAGTTGACGTCGACGGAAACGAGCGCTTCGGTATGGTCGATCACGATGGCGCCGCCCGATGGCAACGGCACGGTGCGGCTGTACGCCGTTTCGATCTGGTGTTCGATCTGGAAACGCGAGAACAGCGGCACGTCGTCGCTGTAGCGCTTTACGCGGTGCACCATGTCGGGCATCACGTGGCTCATGAACTGGTGCGCCTGGTCGTAGATCTCGTCGGTGTCGATCAGGATCTCGCCGATGTCGGGCTGGAAGTAGTCGCGGATGGCGCGGATCACGAGCGACGATTCCTGGTAGATCAGGAAAGCGCCGTTGGCCGACTTGCCGGCGCCTTCGATGGCGCGCCACAGTTGCATCAGGTAATTCAAGTCCCACTGCAGTTCATCGACGTTGCGGCCGATGCCTGCCGTGCGGGCAATCACGGACATGCCGGCTGGCAAGTCCAATTTATCCATGGTTTCGCGCAACTCCTGGCGCTCTTCACCTTCCACGCGGCGCGATACGCCACCGCCACGCGGGTTGTTCGGCATCAATACCAGGTAACGGCCGGCCAAGGAAACAAACGAGGTCAGGGCGGCGCCCTTGTTGCCGCGCTCTTCCTTTTCCACTTGCACCATGATTTCCTGGCCTTCGCGCAGCGCTTCCTTGACGGAAGCGTTACGCACGTCGACGCCTTCGCGGAAATACGTGCGGGCAACTTCCTTGAAAGGCAGGAAGCCGTGGCGGTCTTCGCCATAGCTGACGAAGCACGCTTCGAGCGATGGCTCGATGCGCGTGATCACGCCCTTGTAGATGTTGGATTTGCGCTGTTCGCGCCCGGCTGTCTCGATATCGATGTCGATCAGTTTTTGTCCGTCGACAATCGCTACGCGCAGTTCTTCTTGCTGCGTGGCATTAAACAACATGCGTTTCATTTTTATAACTCCGCGACCCGTAGGCCATCTCAAAGCCGCTTCCGGGGAAGCGGCGAAGTACAGGGATATATGCGAGAACGGGAGTGCTGGCGGGGGAAATGCCCAGGCGTGCGGAGCAACAACGCGTACGAGGTATACGTTACGGCCGCAACAGGCGCGGTGAGGTCGATCGTCATGCCGAGTGCACAGGACACTTGCAACTCATCTGAAACAGCCCGGATGAGAATGAACTGCATCGGGGACAGAGAATGCAAGTGGTCAGCAAATTCAGAGCCAAAATCGTTAGCCGGCTCATTACAGGGATCGCGATGGCGAGGCTTGGCCTCAGCCTATCATCGACAACCCTCAGTATTTGGCCACATACGGGGTTTGGCGAAAACGGCAAGCGTTATCAACTTCATCAACCCGCGAGCCCGACTCGATAAGTCGCGCTAACGGGTACTTATCCTTATAATCCCACACTCACTTCAGCATCTCCACGCGTTATCCGATTACAACTACGGTGCAACCTTGATTCGCGCAGGGATGGTGCATATACATTTTTTTCCACCGAATTTGCAATTTGGCGAGGCCGGTGGAGACGCCCCTGTGTAAAATGTGCTTTTATTCTTACACTCGCAGCAGCCAGGGCCGCAGCAAAAACAATTATATATTCAAAATGAAGGACTTAGAGAGATTTCTGGGAAGACATAGTAAATGAAGAGTCAAAATGATGTTGTTCCCCCTTCAACACCCCCGGTTCAGCCGCAAGCCCAATTCGTAACGATCGCCGAGGAAGAAGCAGGCCAGCGCATCGACAACTACTTATTAAGAGTGTGCAAGGGAGTGCCTAAAAGCCACATCTACCGGATCTTGCGATCGGGAGAAGTGCGGGTTAATAAAGGCCGTATCGATCAGCTGTACCGTCTCGCCGCCGGCGACGTGGTGCGCATTCCACCCGTGCGCGTGGCCGAAAAGGCCCCCACGGGCGCGCCGGCCGCCGAATTCAAGATCATCTTCGAAGATGCGCAGCTGCTCGTCATCGACAAGCCGGCCGGCGTGGCCGTGCATGGCGGCTCGGGCGTGTCGTTCGGCGTGATCGAGCAATTGCGCGCTTCGCGCCCCGACGCCAAGTTCCTGGAACTGGTGCACCGCCTGGACCGCGACACGTCCGGCCTGCTGTTGCTGGCAAAGAAACGCACGGCGCTGACCAACCTGCACGAGCAGATGCGCGACGGCGTCACAGACAAACGCTACCTGGTGCTGGTGGCTGGCGACTGGAAGAATGCACGCCAGCATATCAAGTTGCCACTGCACAAATATACGACGGCCGAAGGCGAGCGCCGGGTGGCCGTGCAGGCCGATGGCCTGGCGTCGCACACGGTGTTTTCACTGTTGCATAAATATCACAACTTCGCCTTGCTGGAAGCGGAATTGAAGACGGGACGCACGCACCAGATCCGCGTGCACCTGTCCTCGTCCGGTTTCCCCATCGCCGGCGACGATAAATATGGCGACTTCGCCCTCAACCGTGCCCTGTTGAAAGCCGACAGCACGCGCGGCGCCCTGAAGCGCATGTTCCTGCACGCGCACCAGATCACGTTTACGCATCCGGAAACGGGCAAGACGATGACCCTGAATGCGCCGCTGGCTGCCGAATGCGAGCGTTTCTTGGTAAGCTTGGGCAAACCATTGGCCGTTGCCGCACGATAAGTAACCATTGCGTGCGCGCGACACTACTCACAAGGTAGTCAGTCGCCATCATTCATTCTCAAGGAGCCGGCGGCTATGCCGTCGGGAAACATGGCAAGAAAGCAATTTGATCTGATCGTCTTCGATTGGGACGGTACCCTGATAGACAGTACCTCGACCATCGTCAAGTGCATCCAGGCATCGGCCAAAGACCTCGGCTTGCCCATTCCCACCGAGTTGCTGGCCTCGCATGTGATCGGCCTTGGCTTGCAGGAAGCCATGCAGCTGGTGATGCCCGACGTGGAGCCGAAATTCCATGTGCGCATGGCCGAACGCTACCGCTATCACTACCTGTCGCGCGACCATGAGCTGACCTTGTTTCCCGGCGTACACGAGATGCTGCAGGAACTGTCGCAGCAGGCGTATTTCCTGGCGGTGGCCACGGGCAAGAGCCGTGTCGGCCTGAACCGCTCCTTGAATGCCGTCAAGCTGCTGTCCCTGTTCGATGCGACGCGCTGCGCCGATGAAACGTTTTCCAAGCCCCATCCGGCCATGCTGCAGGAGCTGACGCGCGAATTGGGGCAAGATATGCGCCGTACCGTGATGATCGGCGACACCAGCCATGATTTATTGATGGCAAGCAATGCAGGCGCGGCAGGTATTGCCGTAGAGTATGGAGCGCATCCGGTGGCGCAGTTGCAAGCTTGCAATCCCCTGTATTCGGCCGCCACGGTGGCCGACCTGCATCAATGGCTGAGCGAGCACGCATGATGAACGATGTTGTCGATGTTTTCATTTGCGACGCCGACGCCGTGGCCGATGGCGGCAAGGGCGTGCGCTTTCCCGTCTCTGCCGGCGGCGAAGCGACCACGGGCTTTGTCGTGCGCCATGGTGGCAAGGCGTATGGCTACCTGAACCGCTGTGCCCACGTACCGATCGAACTGGACTGGGCGGAAGGCGAGTTTTTCGAGTCCAGCGGCTTGTACCTGATGTGTTCGACGCATGGCGCCATCTATGTGCCGGAAAGCGGCCTGTGCGCGGGCGGTCCCTGCAAGGGCGGGCGCTTGCGTCCGATCGCCGTGGCCGAGCGCGATGGCCAGCTGTACTGGCAACCCGACGAATATGTCCAGCCGCTGCCGGCCTGAGGCTGGGGCAAGCCTTATTGCAATTTAAACAAAGTGAATCATGAGCGATAACACGAATGACAAGCTGGACAGCAGCGCGCCAGCCGCCGGCCACGGCGCCCCTGCGGGGAACTGGGAGCGCGACGTGCTGGAAAAGCTGGTATTTGCCACTTTGCAAGAGCAACGCGCGCACCGCCGCTGGAGCATCTTTTTCAAGGTCTTCGGCCTGCTGATCGTGCTGTTCGCCCTGTGGGTGTTTTATGACTACAACACGGCCGACGACAGCGAAACCCTGGGCCGCCATACGGCCCTGATCGACATCAGTGGCGCCATCGAATCCGAAGGCAGCGGCTCGGCCGCCGTCGTCATCCCTGCGCTGGACAAGGCGTTTTCCGATAGCGGTTCCGTGGCTGTGGTGCTGCATATTAATAGTCCGGGCGGCAGTCCCGTGCAGGCCGGCATGATCGTCGACGAGATGCAGCGCCTGCGCAAAGGCTATCCGGACAAGCCTTTATATGTGGTGGTCGATGAAATGTGCGCTTCGGGCGGCTATTACATCGCGGCCGCCGCCGACCGCATCTACGTCAACAAGGCCAGCGTGGTCGGCTCCATCGGCGTGCTGATGGATGGCTTCGGCTTTACGGGCGTGATGGAAAAGGTCGGCGTCGAGCGCCGTTTGCTGACGGCGGGCGAGAACAAGGGTTTCATGGACCCGTTCAGCCCCCTGACGGAAAAGCACAAGGCGTATGCGCAGAGCATGCTCAATGAAATCCACCAGCAATTCATCGAGGTGGTGCGGGCGGGACGGGGCAAGCGCCTGAAGGAAACGGCCGATACCTTCTCCGGCTTGTACTGGACGGGCGCGAAAGCCGTGGAAATGGGCCTGGCCGACGATTTCGGCACGGTAGACAGCGTGGCGCGCGACGTCGTCAAGGCGGAAGACATCGTCGACTACACGCAGCATGAAGGCTTGCCGGAGCGGGTGCTGAAAAAGTTTGGCGCCGCCATGGGCGCGGGTGCCATGAAGGCGGCCGTGCAGCAGTCACAACCGGCGTTGCGCTGAGGACATCACTCTTGGCTGGCAGGCAAGCCAATCGAGAATGATTTTCAATAAGGTGGTAAATTGGCTTGAAAAAGGGGCTGCTTGGGCTATAGTGAAAGCGTAGTTCTTTTCAAGGAGGGGCGATATATCAACTATGTTGTCAGTACTAACTTGATTGGCAGGTCTTGGAACTACTCGCCGCATCGCAGATGTGGTTTTGAGTGAATTTACATTCCTCACTAAAGTCCCGATGGGGCTTGGGAACGGCGGCGCAATGCCGCCGTTTCCTTTTGTGCGTCGTCCGTGCCGGACGGACACATGTTGCTGGATGTCGTAGTTGGGCGTGCTGGCAAGGCAGGCATGCGAGGGCAGGGCATGGCTGGCAGGTGGGCCGGGTTCAGACGGCGCAGCCGTTGCAGTGCGCGGGCAGGGTAGTTGCCTGCCGGGCCGGCGCCGCAATGGTGTTGACGCCGGAACTGATGTCGGGCGGTGAGTCCGCCATAGCGGGCGTCGTCACCTTGTCGGTTTCCGCGTCCGCATCCGCGTGGGCAAAACCGCCCAGTTCCAGCCAGCACATGAAATGGCATTGCGCTTCGGCATGCCAGTGCGTCTGGCTTGCTGGCGATGGCGGCGCGTCCGCATCTTGCTGCGCAGAGGTGTTGCTCCAGCGTGCCACGCCGAGTCTGACCTTGTGCATGGCCGCCTGTTCCGCAGCGATGCGCTGGCGCATGTCGGCGATGCTGCCTTGTAAGGCGATGGTATCGGTATGCTTCATACAATGTCCTTGTGAGTCGTTGTCTGGTTATTATTCCTAAAGCTCGTTAGGCGGATTCCTAACGAAGTTTCAGTCTATCAATGCGATATTCCGAGCGCTTGATATTTCTCAAAGGAATTGGCCATTTATATCGAAATCTCACCTTGTACTTTAGCTCATCTGTGCCTGCGCAAGGCTGGTGTGTCTTCAAAGGCCTGGCGCATGGCCGCTTCACGCTGCCAGCCGCTTCTGGTAAAGTCACGCCCATGAGTAAATTATCCCTAGACCGCATCCTGCAATCGCAGGGTTTTGGCACCCGTAAATATTGTCGTTCCCTCATCGAAGATGGCGATGTCGTCATCGATGGCGTCACCCAGACCAATTACCGCACCACCGTCGAGACCGAAGGCCTGGTGCTGCACGTGTTTGAAGAAGAGTGGGTGTACCGCGCGCACCTGTACCTGGCGCTGAACAAGCCGGCCAACTTCGAATGTTCGCGCAAGCCCAGCCATCATCCTGGCGTGCTGACCCTGCTGCCGGAACAGTTCACTTGGCGCGAAGTCCAGCCCGTTGGCCGGCTCGACCACGATACGACCGGTATGCTGCTGATGTCCGACGATGGGCCGTTTATCCATGCACAATCCTCGCCGAAGCGCCACGTCCCCAAGATTTACCAGGCCACCACGCAAGAGCCCGTGACGGATGAACTGGTGGCCCTGTTGCTGGCCGGTGTGCAATTGCACGACGAGCCGGCCCCGCTGGCGGCCCTCGTCTGCGTCAAGCGCGGCGAGCACCAGCTGGAAATCGTGCTCGAGCAAGGCAAGTACCACCAGGTCAAGCGCATGCTGGCCGCCGCCGGCAACCATTGCAGCGCGCTGCACCGTTCCGCCATCGGCAGCCTGACCCTGGAATCGCTGGGCATAGCCGAAGGCGAGTGGTGCTATCTGACTCCCGAGCAGATCGCGCTGCTGGCGTAAAACCCTTCTGATCGCCAAAGCCGGGGCTTCCCGGCTTTTTGGCGTCTTTAGCCTCCTGTTGCCTGCATTTGACGAAGTTTCCCGCACATGAAATTAGCTACCCTGAACGACGGCACGCGCGATGGCCAGCTGGCTGTCGTCTCGCGCGACCTGAAAACGGCCCACCTGGCCGATGGCATTGCCTCGACCCTGCAAAAGGCGCTCGACGACTGGAGCTTCATCGCGCCCCAGCTGGATTTGCTGTACCAGACCATCAACAGCGGCCGCGGCCACCGCGCCTTCGAGTTCGACCCGGCCAACTGCATGGCTCCCTTGCCGCGCAGCAGCCTGCGCGTGGCCGGCGCTTCTTATCTGCAACAGATCGAGCGGGCCTGCAAGGCCGCAGGCGTTGAAGCGCCGGGCAATCTGCGCGATGCGCCAAGGATGTATCAGGGGGGCAGCGATGATTTCCTTGGCGCCCACGATGACATCACCCTGGCGCACGAGCAGTGGGGCATCGATTACGAGGCAGGCATCGCCGCCATCACGGACGATGTGGCCATGGGCTCGACGCCGGACCAGGCGCACCTGAACATCAAGCTGTTGATGCTGGTCAACGACATCACCTTGCGCAACCTGGCGCCCGACGAGCAGGCCAGCGGCTACGGCTTCCTGCAAGCGAAGCCGGCCATGGCCTGTTCGCCTGTCGCCATCACGCCCGATGAACTGGGCGACGCCTGGCGCGGCGGCAAGGTGCATTACGCGCTGCGCTGTAGCCTGAACGGCAAATTGACGGGCCAGCCCCACGCGGGCGCCGACATGGCGTTCAATTACCCGCAATTGCTCGCCCATCTGTGCCAGACGCGCAACGCGCGCGCCGGCAGCGTGGTCAGCGCGGGCGGCGTCGCCAACAAGGAAGTCAAGAAGGGGTTTTCCAGCATCGTTGAGCGACGTAACCAGGAGATCATCGCCGATGGCGTCGCCAGCACACCGTATCTGCTGTTTGGTGATGTTGTTCGATTGGAAATGCTTGGAGACGACGGCAAATCGCTGTTTGGTGCGATCGAGCAGACCGTGAAGCAGGCGGAAGCCAGGAAGTCGCGCTAAGGTTTCTGAGGAGCAAAGGAAATACAGGGGATTTGCCCCCCTGTTCCGCCGATGGCGTGCACGCACTTGTACCGATAATGCTCCATGCCCAGTCCGTATTGCGCCTAGCCAGGCTGCAGGACTTCACCGGAGTTGATTGATGTCGGAAGACAGCGACGCAGAAAAGACCGAAGCCGCGTCACCGAAGCGCCTCGAGCAGGCGCGTGAGGAAGGCGACGTTCCGCGATCGCGTGAAGTGGCCACGTTTACGGTGTTGATGGCGTCCGGCTGCTGCCTGTGGTTTGCCGGCGACGCCATCGTGCGGCGGCTGACGGCCGTCATGGTTTCCGGGCTGACCCTGGACCGGGAGCAAATCCTCAATCCCGATGCGATGATGCTGCGCATCGGCTACGACGTCGGCTCGGTCTTGCTGACCTGTTTGCCGTACGCCGCGGCCATCATGCTCGTCGCCCTGGCTTCGCCCGTGCTGGTGGGCGGTTGGCTGTTCAGTTCCAAGGCGTTTACCCCCAATTTTGGCAAGCTCAACCCGATTCGCGGCCTGGGCAATATGTTTTCGAAGAATGCGCTGGTGGAGCTGCTCAAGGCCATCGCCAAGACCCTCGTCGTCGGCGTCGTCGCCTGGATGGTGATGCAGCATCAAAAGGACGCCGTGCTGGGCCTGTCGGTGGAATCGCTGCGCGCCGGTTCGGCCCATTTGATCAGCCTGCTGATCACGGCCTTTTTGCTGATCGTCGGCGCGCTGGGCCTGATCGCCGCCATCGACGGTCCGTACCAGATGTGGCACTACGCCAACAAGATGAAAATGACCCTGCAGGAAGTCAAGCAAGAGTCGAAGGAGTCGGACGGCAATCCGCAGATCAAGGCGAAGATTCGCCAGATGCAGCATGAAATGTCGCGCCGCCGCATGATGGCCGACGTGCCGACGGCCGACGTGGTGGTGACCAATCCTACCCACTACGCCGTGGCCTTGAAGTATGGCGAGAATTCGCGCGGCGCGCCGCAGGTGGTGGCCAAGGGCATCGACGAGGTGGCGGCGAAGATCCGCGAACTGGCCGGTGAACACAAGGTCGCCATCTTGGAAGCGCCGGCCCTGGCGCGCGCGCTGTACAAACATACGGACATCGGCGACGAGATTCCCGAGGCGCTGTATGGCGCCGTGGCCGAAGTGCTGGCCTATGTGTTCCAGCTGCGCAGCTATGGCAGCGGCCAAGGCCAGCGCCCGGACAAGCCGAAAAAACTCGACGTGCCGCCGGAGCTCGACCCGCTCGACCCCGCATCGCAGACCAAACCCGCGGCAGACGCGGCAGACAAGAATAAAGGAAGCACACCATGAACGGCCTGACCATGCCAGCCTGGCTCAGCGGATTGAAAGGCAACGCCAGCAAGGGTATCGCCGCGCCGATCATCATCATCATGCTGCTGGCGATGATGGTACTGCCGCTGCCCGCTTTCATCCTCGACATCTTCTTCAGCTTCAATATCGCGCTATCGATCATCGTGCTGCTGACGGCGCTGTACACGGTCAAGCCGCTCGACTTCATGGCGTTCCCGACCATCCTGCTCGTGTCGACCATGCTGCGCCTGTCGCTGAACGTGGCGTCCACGCGCGTGGTGCTGACGGAAGGCCATACGGGCGCCGATGCGGCAGGTAAAGTGATTGAAGCGTTCGGTCACTTCCTGATTGGCGGCAATTACACGGTCGGTATCGTGGTCTTCATTATTTTGACGATCATCAACTTTACCGTCGTGACGAAGGGTGCGGGCCGTATCGCCGAGGTGGGCGCCCGCTTCGCGCTGGACGCCATGCCTGGTAAACAGATGGCCATCGATGCCGACCTGAACGCCGGCCTGATCGGCGAAGACGAAGCGCGCCGCCGCCGCACGGAAGTGGCGCAGGAAGCGGAATTCTATGGCGCCATGGACGGTGCCAGCAAATACGTGCGCGGCGACGCCATCGCCGGCATCATGGTCACCGTCATCAATATCGTCGGCGGCTTGCTGGTGGGTTTGTTGCAGCACGACATGGGCTTTGCCGACGCCCTGAAGAACTACACCTTGCTGGCCATCGGTGACGGCCTGGTGGCGCAGATTCCTTCGCTGATCATTTCCACGGCGGCCGGTATCGTCGTCTCGCGCGTGGCCAGCGAACAGGACATCGGCACCCAGCTGGTGGGTCAATTGTTTGCGAAACCGCAAGTGCTCTACATTACCGCCGGCATCATCGGCGGCATGGGCCTGATTCCCGGCATGCCGAACATGGTCTTCATCCTGCTGGCCTCACTGCTGGCCGGTTCCGCCTATTTGATCAGCAAGAAACGCACGCAGGAAAAAGAGGCGGCCGAAAAGCCGGCCGAAGCGCCGCAAGCAACCGTGGCGCCCGAGCAGGAAGAAGCCAGCTGGCAAGACATCATGCCCGTCGATACCCTGGGCCTTGAAGTGGGCTACCGCTTGATCCCCCTGGTCGACAAGACGCAAGGCGGCGAATTGCTCAAGCGTATCAAGGGCATCCGCAAGAAGTTCGCCCAGGAAGTGGGTTTCCTGGCGCCGCCCGTGCATATCCGCGACAACCTGGAACTCAAGCCGTCTGCCTACCGCATCACCTTGAAGGGCGTGGAAGTGGGCGTGGGCGAAGCGTTCAACGGCCAGTTCCTGGCGATTAATCCCGGCATGGCCAGCGGCACCTTGCCGGGCCTGGCCACGAACGACCCCGCCTTCGGCTTGCCCGCCACGTGGATCGACGCCAGCTTGCGCGACCAGGCGCAATCGATGGGCTATACGGTCGTCGATGCGGGCACCGTGGTGGCCACGCACTTGAATCACCTGATCACTTCGCATGCGTCGGAGCTGCTGGGCCGCGCGGAAGTGCAGTCGCTGCTCGACCACCTGGGCAAGGATGCGCCGCGCCTGGTGGAAGACCTGGTGCCGAAGATGCTGTCGCTGTCGACCCTGCAAAAAGTGCTGCAGAACCTGCTGGCCGAGGGCGTGCACATCCGCGACATGCGCACCATCATCGAAACCCTGGCCGAGCACACGGTCAACACGCAAGACCCGAACGAGCTGACGGCGCTGGTGCGCGTGGCCCTGGGCCGCGCCATCGTGCAGCAACTGTTCCCCGGCGCGGCCGAACTGTCCGTGATGACCCTCGACAGCCGCCTCGAACGTTTGCTGATGCAGGCGATGGGCAATGGCGGCGACGGCGCCGGCATCGAGCCTGGCCTGGCCGACACCATCGCGCACCAGGCAGGCCTGGCTGCGCAGCAGCAGGAAGCGCTGGGCCTGACGCCGGTGCTGCTGGTACCGGCGCCGCTGCGCGCCCTGTTGTCGCGCTTCCTGCGCCGCGCCTTGCCGCAACTCAAGGTGCTGTCGCATGCGGAAGTGCCGGAAACCAAGACGATCCGCGTCACGGCACTGGTGGGCGCGCAGTAGTTGACATGGTTAATGCCGGGGTCAGACCCTCAACACCGCCAACACGAAGGTCATCGCCAACGTGCGAGGGGGTCTGACCCCAGCAGTTGCTTTTGGTCAAAAAAGCATCAATTTCCTCCCGGCAAACTGAATAACGGGTACTTTCCCGTCCTGTTCCTTCGATCGTTTCCTGCAAGCATCGCTAATAATGGAAACTGTCCGAGTGATCTGTGTCCATGTGGAAGACAGCACTCAAGCAACAGGAGTCGATGATGGTCACACAGTTCAGCCAATATTGCGCCACCCCCGCCTTGGGAGGCCGGTCATGAATGTGAAGAAATTTACGGGCGCCTCGTCGCGCGATGCGCTGCGCAAGGTGCGCGAAGCGCTGGGCCCCGATGCCGTGATCCTGTCGAACCGCCAGGCCGACGGCGTGGTGGAAATCCTCGCGCTGGCCAATGACGATGCCGCTTCGCTCGCTTCGCCGCCGGCCGCGTCCGAAATGGCCCAGCCCCGGCCCCAGTTGCAGACCCAGTTCGCCACGCCGCAGCGTCCGGCCGCCCCGGCCCAGCGCCCGGCCGCGCCACGTCCTGCCGCGCCGCGCCAGGCTGCCTCCGAGCCAGTGGACATGGCCCGCATGCAGCAGATGATGGCCAGCGCGCTGGCGCACGTCAAAGAGAACGCCGCCGCCGAGATGAGCGGCATGATGAATGAAATCCGCGCCATGCGCGGCATGATGGAAACCCAGCTGGCGGAAATCTCGTGGGGTTCGACGCAGCAGCGCGAGCCGCAAAAAGCCGTCGTGCTGCGCGAAATGCTGGCCGCCGGCTTTTCCGCCAGCCTGGCGCGCTACCTGATCGACAAGCTGCCCGCCGGCCTGGACGGCGCGCAAAGCATGCGCTGGATCAAGACTGTCCTGAGCCGCAACCTGAACACGGTCGCCAATGAAGATGCCATGATCGAGCAGGGCGGCGTGTTCGCCCTGGTCGGCCCGACCGGCGTCGGCAAGACCACCAGCACGGCCAAGCTGGCGGCCCGCTGCGTGATGCGCCACGGCCCGGAAAAGCTGGCCCTGATCACCACGGACGCCTATCGTATCGGCGCGCATGAACAGCTGCGCATTTACGGCAAGATCCTCGGCGTGATGGTGCATTCCGTGAAGGATGAAGCGGATTTGCGCATCGCCCTGAAAGAATTGAAGAACAAGCACACGGTGCTGATCGATACGGTGGGTGTCAGCCAGCGCGACCAGATGGTGACGGAACAGGTGGCCATGCTGTCGGGCGCCGGCGCCGACGTGAAGCGTTTGCTGTGCCTGAACTCCACGGCGACCCAGGAAACCCTCAACGAAGTGGTGCGCGCCTATCAGGGCAGCGGCCTGGCCGGCTGCATCATGACCAAGCTCGATGAAGCGGCCTCGATCGGCAACGTGCTCGACGTGGTGATCCGCCAGAAACTGAACCTGTTCTACGTGTCGAACGGCCAGCGCGTGCCGGAAGACCTGTACCTGGCCGACCGCGGCTACCTGATCGACCGCGCCTTCAAGCTCAAGCGCGACTCGGCGGCCACGCAGTTTTCCGATGCCGAACTGCCGTTGCTGATGGCGCAGGCAGCCGCCCGCAACAATGAAGCGCGCGGGGTGCATCTTGGCTAATTTCGATTTCGACCAGGCCGAAGGCTTGCGCCGCATGCTGGCCGGCCCGCAGCCGCGCGTCATGACGTTCCTCTCGGCCACGCCGCAGGACGACAAGGGCGCCATGCTGGTCAACCTGGGCGCCTCGCTCGTCTACGGCGGCAATGACGTGCTGCTGCTCGACGCCAGCGGCGGCAGCGATGGCGTGGCTGCGCGACTGGGACTGGCGCACGGCGCCAGCCTGCGCGACGTGGCGCGCCAGCAGTGCGGCTTGAACCAGGTCATCCACCAAGTGCCGCAAGGCTTCGGCGTGGCCAGCCTGGGCGCGCGCAACCATTTGATGGACAGCATGGACTATGCGGGCGAGGACGAACTGCGCCGCCTGGGCAAGACCTTTGACGTGCTGGCGCGCCAGAGCGGCATCGTGCTGGTCGACGGCGTCGTGGCAGAAGAGGGCGCCTGCTTCCCCGTGCCCTTGATGGCCTCGTCCGATATCGTCGTGCAAGTGTCGACCAGCGCCACTTCGATCAAGGCGGCGTACTGCCTGATCAAGCGCCTGAGCCAGGAACTGGGACGCCGTCCGTTCGGCATTCTCGTCACCGGCGCTTCCGAATCCGAAGCAAAAGTGGTATACGATAATATGGCACAGGCGGCGAGCCGCTACCTGGCCGTGAAGCTGACGTCGATGGGGTCGGTGCCTGCCGATGAGTATCTGCACCGCGCGGCGCGGCTGGGCCGCAGCGTGGTCGATGCGTTTCCGCTGGCCGGCGCCTCGGTGGCGTTTCGCGGACTGGCCGAGCGGCTGGCCCGTTCGGCGGCGCCGGTGCTTGGCGGCACCTTGTACCAGACGGGGAGCGCCCACCAGTTCAGCGCCTGAAGCCAACCGTAGCACCAGATAAGATGAGAAAACAATAAGCAGCCTATGTACACGGTCAAAGGGAAATCGAACAAGGACTATTTGCTGACGGAGCACATTCCGCTGGTAAAGCGTCTGGCGCACCATATGAAGGCGAAATTGCCGCCTTCGGTCGAGGTCGATGACCTGATCCAGGCCGGCATGATCGGCCTGCTCGATGCCATCAGCCGCTATGAAGAGACGCATGGCGCGCAGTTCGAGACGTATGCCGTGCTGCGCATCCGCGGCGCCATGCTCGACGAATTGCGCACCAGCGACTGGCTGCCGCGCAGCATGCGCCAGAACATGCGCAAGATCGAAGAGGCGATGAGCACCTTGCAGCAGCGCCTCGGCCATCCGCCGACGGAGTCGGAAGTGGCGAAGCTGCTCAAGATGTCGCTGGCCGACTACCAGGAAATGCTGGGCGACGGCGGCGGCCACCAGCTCGTGTACTACGAAGACTTTCATGACCCGGACGGCAATGACAGCTTCCTCGACCGCCACTGCGTGGACGAGGACAGCGACCCCTTGCGTTCCCTGCTCGATACCGATTTCCGGCAATCCGTGATCGATGCCATCGACGCGCTGCCACCACGCGAGAAAATACTCATGGGCCTGTATTACGAAGAAGAGCTGAACCTGAAGGAGATCGGCGCGGTGATGGGCGTATCCGAATCGCGCGTCTCGCAGCTGCATACCCAGGCCGTCGCGCGCCTGCGCGCAACTTTGAGGGAGCAGGCGTGGACTGGTCCAGCGTAATCGGGCTGGCGCTGGCGCTGGCAGGCCTCTTGGTCGGCCAGGCACTGGAAGGCGGCAAGATGGCCTCCCTGCTGCAGCCGGCCGCCTTTGCCATCGTCATCATCGGCACTTTCGGCGCCGTGCTGCTGCAAACGCGGCTGCGCACTTTCGTGCGCGGCCTGGAAATGCTGCGCTGGGTCTTCCTGCCGCCAGCCGATACGCGCGCCGCGCTGGCGCGCGACATTGGCCAGTGGAGCCTGACGGCACGCCGCGACGGCCCGCTGGCGCTCGAGCGCCTGATGGAAAACACGGCCGACCGCTTCAATGCCAAGGGCTTGCGCATGATCGTCGACGGCATCGCGCCGGACAAGCTGCGCCAGCTGCTCGACGTGGAAATCTCCGCCTACGAAATGGCCGAGCGCCAGGCCGTCAAGGTATGGGAGTCGGCGGCCGGCTATTCGCCCACCATCGGCATCCTGGGCGCCGTGCTGGGCCTGATCCACGTGATGGAAAACCTCACCGACCCAAGTAAATTAGGCAGCGGCATCGCCGTGGCGTTTGTCTCGACCATCTACGGCGTGGGCCTGGCCAACTTGCTGTTCCTGCCGGTGGCGAATAAACTCAAGGCCATCGTCTCGCGCCGCGTGCTGCAGTACGAAATCACGGCCGCCGTGCTGTACGACATCGCCACGGGCGACCATACGCGCATCATCGAAGAGCGCGTGTCGAGCCTGCTGCACGAGCACTGACCATGATGCGGCGCGCGCGCAGGAAGTATGACGAGGAACCGGACAACCAGGACCGCTGGCTGATCTCGTACGCCGACTTCATCACCCTGCTGTTCGCCTTCTTTGTTGTGATGTACGCGATTTCGCAAGTCAACGAAGGCAAGTACCGCGTCTTCCAGAACGCCATCGGCCAGGCCTTCAGCCTGGAAAAGGGCGCGCCGCCCATCATCATGGAAGCGCCGCAAGCGATCCCGCTGCCGAATCCCGCCCTGAAACGCCGCACGGAAGCAATCCGCCGCGAGCGTGAACACATGACGCGCCTGGCGCAGGACCTCACCTCCACCCTGGCGCCGTTGGTCAAGGAAGGCAAGGTGCGGGTCACGCAGACGAGCCGCGGCGTGAGCGTGGAAATCAATGCCAGCGTGCTGTTCGACCCCGGCGCGGCGCGCCTGACGGCGGAGTCGGACCAGGCCCTGCGCGCCGTCGCCGTGCTGCTCAAGGACGATACGCACGACGTGCAGGTGGAAGGGCATACGGACGTGCAGCCGATCAGCAATTCGAACTTTGCCTCGAACTGGGAATTGTCGGCCGCGCGCGCCAGCGCCGTGGTGCGCCTGTTCATCGCCAGCGGCGTCAAGGCGTCGCGCCTGACGGCCGTCGGCCACGCTGACAACATCCCCGTGGCGCCCAATGAAACGGCGGAAGGGCGCGCGCGCAACCGCCGGGTCGCCGTGACGATTCTCTCTGGCATCCCGGAAACGGTGACGGAAGTGCCGACGGCGCCCGTGGCGCCGACACCGGCCAACTGAACGCCGCCGCTTGGTACAATCGCGGCCTTCTCTCTTATTATCTCTTCCTCATGAAAAGCAGCTCCCAGGGCGGTCTCGTCTATTCCACCGAAACGGGCCGCATGTGTCCCGCCTGCCGCCAGCCGCTGGCGCAATGCGCGTGCAAGGCGCAAGCCAAGGCGGCGCCTGCGGGCGACGGCGTGGTGCGCGTCTCGCGTCAGACCAAGGGCCGCGGCGGCAAGAGCGTCACCGTCGTGAAGGGCTTGGCGCTGGACGCCATCGCGCTGGCCCTGCTGGGCAAGCAGTTGCGCACGCAGTGCGGCTCGGGCGGCACCGTCAAGGATGGCGTGATCGAAGTGCAGGGCGACCATGTCGACACCATCCTGGCCGCGCTGGTGAAACTGGGCCACCAGCCGAAAAAGGCTGGCGGCTAGGCGGGGTGCGTACGTGCGGCACTGTTCCGTGCGCCTGTGGTAACGTGCATTTCCTTTATGCGCCACCTCATCATGAATAGCAAACTGACCGGCATCGCCATCGCCGCTGCCATCGCGGCAGTGCTGGCGCTCGTGTACTGGCCCGCGCCCGATGGCGGCGCGCCGGACACTGCCGCCACCGCTGTCGCCAGCGCGCCGCCGGGACGCAGCCTGGCGTCGTATTTGAATATCGACGCCACCCCCGCCGCCGATGCCGCACCCGTTCCCGTGACCCTGGCCCAGCAGCTTGCGCGCCTGGTGGCCAGCGGCAAGCCGGACGACGCGTATGCGGCCTACAACCTGATCGACGACTGCATCGTCTTCCAGCGCGAAAGCCGCTTGCCGGGGCTGGAATTCGAGCTGGGGCGCGAGATGACGGCGGAAGAAAAAACCGCCCAGCAGCAGCTGTGCGCAGGCCTGACGCAGCGCCAGCGCGAGGACCGCCTCGGCTATCTGGCCACCGCCGCGCAGGGCGGCGTGCCGGGCGCGGCCACCCTGTTCCTGTCGGAAGGCCCGTTCGGCGACCGCAGCGCGCTGCGCAACCGTCCCGACGATCCGCTGGTGCAGGCCTGGAAGCGGCAAGCCATCGCCCAGCTGACGGCGCAGGCGGACGAGGCGGAACTGACCAGCGTGTCGACCCTGATGATGGCGTATCTGCGCGATGGCGACGTGGTGCAGAAAGACGCGCCGCAAGCGTATGGCTACCTGCTGGCCCTGCGCATGGTGTACAGCGATATCCTCACGCCAGGGACGACAAACCCTTACCAGGATGAATACTGGCATTGGCTGCAAAACGAATTGACGCCCGAGCAGCAGGCCGCCGCCCTCATCAAGGCGAATGGCATCGCCGCGAAATTTCGCCAGCATACGGGCCGGCCCGCGCACGGTTGAGTGCGCAGGCCCGCCCTGCATAGGCTGGCCCGTGCATGGAGCCGCCGCGCCGGCCCCATGTATGCCAGCGACGGCAGTACTTGCAGGCGCCCGGATGCCGCTCAGGCAGTCGTCTTGCGGCGCCGTATGCTATAGCCGATCAGGCCCATTCCCGCCAGCAGCATGGCATAGGTTTCCGGTTCGGGCACGGCCGTGGTGATGGAAATGTCCAGCACGGAATCACGCACGCCGGTGCCGCTTGCCACCAGGGTGTAGGTGCCAGGTCCCAGCAAACCGTTGAATGTGGAATGGGCAAACGCGCCCAGCACGCCGGTAAAGGTATCCGATTGCACCAGGTTATTGCTGGAGTCGAACAAGTCAATGTTGACGCCAGTCAGGCGGGGACCGAATTCGTTGGCGCCCGTGACCAGCCAGGCCGCGTTGCCCGTGAACGACTGCACGCCGGCGCCGACCGTAAACGTGGTCGTTTGCAGCAGCGAGCCGCGCTCCGTCGTGAAGGTGTCGACGAACAAGGTGTCTTGCGCCAGCAGCGGCGTGGCCACCACGGCGGTCGAGACGAGATGGTTGTAGAACACGGCTTGCGTCTCGGCCTGCGCGGCTGGCGCCAGCAGGGTGCAGCCGAGCAGCAGCGCCGCGCCAGCCTTGGTTACTGAGAGAGAGTTCATATCATGCTCCTGTGTACTTGCGATTGAAGTGGCGTGCGTCATGGCGCAGCGCAAAAGCGCAGGCTGGACGCGTGAAATGGATTAGCTATGCCTGCGGAAACGATGTTCGTGTCGGTGAGGAAAGTCCCACCTGGAGATGTGCGGCGTACGCTAGGGATTAGCATATAGTTATCATCTGCCTCAAGTTTGAGCGCGCTCAAAGGTGCGGCTTGGAAGGGATGCCGCTGTTGTTTCCGGGTGCGGCGTTCTTGAGGGAATGGCTGCCGCGCCCGTGCCTGTGCATGGCTTGCAACAATTGGCGTAGTTTGTGACTGCCGCGCCGGGCTATGATGGCCGTACATTTGCCCGTGCGGGCAATATACGCATGAGGAGCAACACACGGATGTTGAAAGCGCTGAACTGGCCAATGCCGCAACTGCCGGTCAACCTGGCTGCGCTGCGGGCGCGCATGGCAGCGCGCCCCATGCGGGGCGCCATGTGCCTGGGCTTGTGCGCAGGCGCCGTGAATTGTCTCGTTTGCATATTGATGCTGCTGGCAGCGCTGGCACTGTTTTCGCAGGAGCAACTGGGCGGCTCCGCTTCGGCATCCCTGAAGGGCGCCGGCATGGCGACGATATTCTGGACGGTCGTCGTCTGGGCGCCGCTGTTCGAGACGATCATCGGGCAGTGGCTGCCCCTTGAAGTGTTGCGCCGCTACAGGGTGCGTACCGGATACAGCCTGCTGGCCAGCGCGGCACTGTTTTCCCTGTTGCATGTCATGGGTGGCTCCGGCATTTTGCACGCCAGCATGACTTTTATTGCAGGCGGCTTCTTCGCGGCCAGCTACCTGACGGCGCGCAGCATGGGCGTGGCGCCCGCCTATATAGCGGCGGCCACGGCGCATGCGTGCAGCAATGGCTTATTGCTGTGCTTGTCGCTGCTGTTTCCTGGTCTGGAGTAGTGAACGCCGAGGGAAAACTTAGCCGATCACGACGCGCCGGCTGGCCGTGTTCGTCGTCGGTTGGCCGCTGGGGCCGTAGAAATTGCCGCTTTGGGCAGTAGGGCGCATGGCGTTCAGGGCGCCTTGCGTGTGCAGCATGTGCTTGTTGACCAGCAGGCTGTTCAACCGGTTCTGTTCCTTCGCTTCGCGCGTCGTCTCGAGCAGGGCTTTCCACAGGGGCGCCGCTTCCGCTTCGCTGGCGCTGACCAGCCAGTCTTCCATGCCCGCTTCGGCTGCCGTGAAGCCGGCTGCCGCCAGCGCCTGGTGGCGTTGCGCCGCCAGCTGGCTCAATTGTCCGACGAGCGCCGTCTTGCGCGCCGTGATCTCCGTGATTGCATCGATGTCAGCCGCAACCAGATGCCGCTGTTCTTCTTTCATCAATGCCAGCAATGTGGTCATGAGCTGTTGCTCGTCGCGCAGGCTGGAAAACGGAGTCACTGATTGCATGAGGAAACCTATCTATTTCGTGAGTGCAGCAAGTCCTTGACTGTGTCGAGGAGACCGTCCGCCACTTTTTCTGAGTTGACCTGGAACTGGCCGTCGGCGATCGCCAGCTTGATGCGTTCGACTTTTTTCGTGTCGAACACGGCGCCGCTGCCGGCAGTTGCACTGGCCGCTAATGCCTGTCCTTGCGGCGACAGGCGTACATTGTCCGACGTTGTCGGTGTTGCCTGGGCTTTCTCGGCATTCCGGGCGCCGGAGGTACTCGCGGGCGCCACCGGCAGGCCGGGATTGCTTTTAATGGTGTTATCGGTAATTTTCACAGCGTGATCCTCGTCTGGTCGAAGTCAAAAAACTCCGGGATATGTGTCATTATCGGCACCTTCTCCCGAAACTTTAGTGCGCCAGGCCACAATATCGCTGTCCATCCGTGTTTAAAAGGCGACCTCCACCAAGCCGCCCGCGCGCGCCACGCCGCTGATCTGCTGGCCGCTCTGCGTGCGTACCTGTACCGTCTGGCCATCGCCGGCGCTGCCGATGGCGCGTCCTTCTGATGCCACTTGGAAACCGTTGCCACTGGAAACGACACGCACCAGCTGGCCCTGCATCACCACCGGCTTGCGGCGCAGGGTGTCGAGGCGCATCGGCGTGCCGGGTGGCAAGGAAATATTCGTGCTGGCGCCCACGACCTGGGCCATGTCGGTGGCGATGCCTGCCGGCAATGCGGCCAGGTCGCCCTGCATCGTCACCAGCTGGCTGGCATCGATGGCTTGTCCTTGCGCCAGCGGCACGGCGCTGGCCACGTAGTCGCCCACGACGGCCACGTTCGCCTGCAGATAAATAGTCCAGTTGCTGGGCGCCGTGCAGCGCACGCCCACGGTGGTCTTGCCCCAGGCGCGCGCGCCCGGCGCCATGAACGCTTGCGGCGCGGGGCAGGCGGCCAGGTTCAGGCGCGGATCGACGGCGCCGACGGTGATCGTCACCTTGCCGGGCAAGCCATTGCTTTGCACTTGCAGGAATTGTTCCACGCTGTTGCGCAGCGCTTCCGGCGTTTGCCGGCCGGCGTTTTGCGCCTGCGCCAGCAGTGGCAGGGCGGCAAGAGCAAAGAGGAAAGCAAGCGGTGTTTTCATGGTGATAGGCCTCTGGAATACTGCCATGATAGTGCGCGCGGCCCCGTTCGAAGCGCCGATTAAGGGGTAAAAGTACGGTCTGATCCGGCGATGGTCTTGCTGGTGGGCGCCGTACTATGTTTCCTGTCATCACTATACCGCCATCCTTCCGCCATCTCGGGCGCCAGTGGCAGATCTTTCCGGAGCCTGACATGATAGGGAAACTCGACGATTACATGCGCTTCAACGAGACGGCGCTGAGCCTGCGCTCGACGCGCCAGGAATTGCTCGCCTCGAATATCGCCAATGCCGACACGCCCAACTACAAGGCGCGCGATGTCGATTTCGCCGCCGCGCTGAAGGGCGCGATGGAGCGCAAGGACGGCGTGCCGCCGGCCCTGAAGGGCACGGCGCCGCAGCATCTGCCGGGCAAGGGCGTGGCCGCGGCTGCGGGCGCCACCGGCGGCGGCAAGGTCGAAACCCTGGCCGACGGTACGCCGCTGCTGTACCGCGCGCCGGCCCAGGGCGCCGTCGATGGCAATACGGTCGACATGGACCTCGAGCGCAACGCCTTTGCCGACAACGCCATCCGCTACGAGGCGGCCGTGACGTTCCTCAACTCGCAGATCAAGGGCATGCTGACGGCCATCCAGGGAGGACAATAATCATGTCGCTATTTAATATCTTCAATGTTTCCGGTTCGGCCATGAGCGCCCAGGCGCAGCGCCTGAACACGGTGGCCAGCAACCTGGCCAATGCCGACAGCGCCACCAGCGCCACGGGCGAAGCCTACCGCGCCAAGCAGGTGGTGTTCGAAGCCGTGCCCATGGCCAACGGCGCCACGGCCGTCAAGGTGCAGAAGGTGATCGAAGATCCTTCGCCGATGAAACTGGTCTACGACCCGAAGAATCCGCTGGCCGACGAGAAGGGCTACGTCACCATGCCCAACGTCAATACCGTTGATGAAATGGTCAACATGCTTTCGGCCTCGCGTTCGTACCAGACCAATGTGGAAACCATGAACGCGGCCAAGTCGCTGCTCCTGAAAACCCTCACCATTGGCCAATAAGGCTGACTGATCATTATGGCAACCATCGATACCAGTACCTCCAAAATCACCGACCTGATGGCGACGATGAATCCGAAGAAGACGACGGCCGAGCCAGGCAGTGTCGAAGCGGAGACGAACAAATTCCTCACCCTGCTGGTCACCCAGCTGAAAAACCAGGATCCGATGAATCCGCTGGACAATGCGCAATTGACCAGCCAGCTGGCGCAACTGTCCACGGTGACGGGCGTCAACAAGCTCAATACCACCGTGGAAAGCTTGAAGGCCAGCTACCAGCAAGCCGAATCGATGCAGGCGGCCAACATCATCGGCCATGGTGTGTTGACGGCGGGCAAGGACATCAACCTGAGCAAGAGCGCCGCGCTGCTGGGCGTGGACCTGGCCACGCCAGCCGACAAGGTCAGGGTCGTCATCTACAAGGCTGGCAAGGAAGTCCATTCCATCGACCTGGGCGCACAGGCGGCGGGCACCTTGCCGCTGGGCTGGAACGGTTCCACCGCCGATCTCGACAAGGATGGCAAGCCGGTCGTGCTAGCCGACGGCGCCTACACCTTCACGGTGGAAGCCACGCGGGGCGGTGTCCAGCTCAAGGATGCAACGGCGCTGATGTTCGGTTCGGTCGCCAGCGTGTCGACGGGTGCGAATGGCGTGAAATTGAATGTCCCGGGCGTGGGCAGCATCACCATGGCCGACGTGAAACAGATTCTGTAAGCCGCTTCCCCTTAGCGTGAACCTCTACCCCTAATTTCTACCAGGAGAACACAATGTCTTTCCAACAAGGCCTGAGCGGCTTGAATGGCGCCGCCAAATCGCTGGACGTCATCGGCAACAATATCGCCAACTCGTCGACCGTGGGTTTCAAGCAGTCGCAGGCCCAGTTCGCCGACATTTATGCCAACTCGCTGTATGGCGTGGGCGGCAACCAGGCGGGGATCGGCGTGTCGGTCTCGCAAATCGCCCAGCAATTTAACCAGGGTAACCTGGAATCGTCGTCGAATCCCCTCGATATCGCCATCAATGGCGGCGGCTTCTTCCGTACCAGCGTCAACGGCGCCATCCAGTATTCGCGCAATGGCCAGTTCCAGGTCGACAAGAGCGGCTTCATCGTCAACGCCCAGCTGGCGCAGCTGACCGGTTATCCGGCCGACGCCAACGGCAAGATCGTCGCCGGCGCCATCGTGCCCCTGCAGATCGACCAGTCGGACATGAAACCGCAGGCAACGACCAAGGTCAGCACGGAAGTCAACCTCAATTCGAATACGCCCATGCCGACCACGGTGCCGTTCAAGCTCGGTGAAGACACGTCGTACAGCAAGCAGTTTCCCGTCGAAGTCTTCGATTCGCTGGGCAATTCGCACATCATGTCGAATTTCTACGTCAAGACGGGCACCAACACCTGGGATGTCTACTCGGCCGTTGACGGCACGGAAGTGACCAGCATGAAGGCCGCGGCCGCCCTGCAGACGGACCCTGCCTCGCTGGCCGCGCGCGCCGCCTACCAGGCCGCCGCCACGGCCGTGCCGCTGGTGCCGGCCAATGTGACGACCGCCGCCGTCGCCTATGGCAATGCCGTCGGTGCCGCCGTCTCCGCCGCCGCCGCCGCTGCGGGCGCCACGCCGGCGCAGCTGGCCGCCATCGCCGCCACCTACGGCAGTGCCGTGCCGAACGGTATCAATTCGAGCCGCACGCCCGACCAGATCGACGCGGCCGTCCGCGCCGTCACCAATGTGCCAGCCATCAAGACCGGTTCGCTGGTTTTCAACACGGTCGGCAGCCTGGACCGGGCCGCCATGCTGGCCATGACGCCGCCGCAAACCCTGCCCGTCACCGTCAACTTGCCGATCTTCCCGGCCACGGGCGCAAATGCGACCCTGTCGCTCCAGGTCGACTTCACCAAGTCCACCCAGCTGGGCAGCCCCACGGCGGAAAAGAAAACGGAAGCGGACGGCTACAAGGCGGGCCAGCTGAGTCAATTCATCGTGGGCGACGACGGCGTCATCCAGGGCCAGTACAACAATGGCAAGACGCGCAGCCTGGGCCAAGTGGTGTTGAGCAACTTCGTCAACCCGAACGGCCTGGAGCCGCTGGGCAACAACGCCTGGGTGGAAAGCTCGGCCTCGGGCAAACCCGTCACGGGCGAGCCGAAGACGGGCAACCTGGGCAATTTGCGCGCTTCGTCGGTGGAAGTGTCGAACGTCGATCTGACGGCGGAACTGGTCAACATGATTACGGCCCAGCGCGCCTACCAGGCGAATGCGCAAACCATCAAGACGCAGGACTCGGTCCTGCAGACCCTCGTCAACCTGCGTTAAGAGTAAGGGGAGCCGTCCTCTCGGACTGCTCCCGGCTTTCGTTTTGCACGGAGAAAACACATGGACCGTCTCATCTACACCGCCGGCTCGGGCGCCAAGCACATCCTCGACAAGCAGGCGACCACGGCGAACAACCTGGCGAACGCCACCAGCACGGGTTTCCGTGCCCAGCTCGACTCGTTCCGCGCCGTGCCCGTGGTGGCCGACGGCATGATGCCGACGCGCGCCTTCGTCGTCGATTCGACGGTCGGTTCCGATTTCACGCAAGGTCCGATGCAGCACACGGGCCGCGCGCTCGACGTGGCCGTGGAAAACGCGGGCTGGATCGCGGTGCAGTCGGCTGACGGTTCCGAAGCCTACACGCGCAATGGCGCCTTGAAACTCAATGAAAACGGCATGCTGCAAACGCAGTCGGGCCTGATGGTGCAGGGCGATACGGGGCCCATGGCCATTCCGCCCGGCGTGACGGTGGCCATCGCCAGCGACGGCACGGTGGGCACGATTTCCACGGACGTGCCGCCAGGCCCGTCGACGGTGCTGGGACGCATCAAGCTGGTCAATCCGCCCGAGCAGCAAATGGTGCGCGGCGACGACGGCCTGTTCCGCCTGAAAGACGGCACGGTGGCGCAGGCCGACCAGGCCGTCAAGCTGACCACCGGTGCGCTGGAAGGCAGCAATGTCAGCCCCGTCGACTCCATGGTCAGCATGATCGCCCTGGCGCGCCAGTTCGAAACGCAAATGAGCTTGTTGAAGAATGCCGAGAATAACGCGGCGAAAGCCACCCAGATCCTCGCTTTGAATTGATGGGGGCGCCCGCATAATGGTCACATAGAAATTGTCTACAGGGCTGGTTAGCGCTGTTATTGGAGAAAAATCATGATTCGTTCCCTTTGGATTGCCAAGACCGGCCTGGAAGCGCAGCAGACGCAGATGGACGTGATCGCCAATAACCTGGCCAACGTCAGCACCACGGGCTTCAAGAAGTCGCGCGCCGTGTTTGAAGACTTGCTGTATCAAAATGTACGCCAGCCTGGCGCGCAATCGTCGCAGCAGACCCAGCTGCCATCGGGCTTGCAGATCGGCACGGGCGTACGCACCGTGGCCACCGAACGCATCCATACGCAGGGCAATCCCCAGGCATCGGGCAATTCGCGCGACGTGATGGTCAACGGCACGGGCTTTTTCCAGGTGCTGATGCCGGACGGCGCCACCGCCTACACGCGCGACGGCTCGTTCCAGACGGACGCCAACGGCCAGCTCGTCACGTCCGAAGGTTTCGTCATCCAGCCGGCCATCACCGTGCCGACCAATGCGCTGAGCCTGACCGTGGCGCGCGACGGCACCGTGTCCGTCACCTTGCCCGACACCGTGGCGCCATCGCAGATCGGCTCGCTGCAGCTGACCACCTTCGTCAATCCGGCCGGCCTGGAATCGAAGGGAGAAAACCTGTACATGGAAACGGGCGCTTCCGGCGTGGCGCAAACCAACACCCCGGGCACCAACGGCGCCGGCGTGCTGATGCAGGGCTATATCGAGACGTCGAACGTCAACGTGGCCGAGGAAATGGTCAACATGATCCAGACGCAGCGCGCCTACGAGATCAACAGCAAGGCCATCACCACATCCGATCAAATGCTGCAGAAATTGTCGCAACTTTAATTTTCATAGTCGTCATGCCATCCGCCGCCGGATGGCAGCGGAGGTTCGCCATGCAATACCCCATCATCGCTTTGTTCACTGCAGTCCTGCTGTCCGGCTGCGCCATCACGCCTACGTCCATCGTGCAATATCCCACCACCACGCGCGCGCCGATGCCGGAACCCGTGGTCGTCAACAATGGCTCCATCTACCAGCCGTCGACCTACCGTCCCGCCTTCGAAGACCGCCGCGCGCGCCACGTGGGCGACACCATGACGATCGCCATCACCGAGCGCACGAACGCCGTCAAGGCGGGCGCCAGTTCGGGCAACAAGTCGGGCAGCGTGGGCTTCAGCACGCCAGGCATGCTGCAGGGCCGCCTGGGTGGCACCGTGGCGGCGAATGGCGCGACGAAATTTGCCGATGGCGATAACCAGTCCGCCAGCAATACCTTTTCCGGCGTGATCGGCGTGACGGTGATTGAAGTGCTGCCGAACGGTAACTTGATCGTCGCCGGCGAGAAACAGATCGCCATGAACAAGGGCACGGAATTCATCCGCTTCTCGGGCATGGTCAATCCGGATACCATCGGCACGGGCAACGTCGTGCCATCGACCCAGGTGGCCGATGCGCGCGTCGAATACCGCACCAACAGCCAGATCGACCGCGCCGAAATGGCCTCGATGGCGTCGCGCTTTTTCCTCAGCCTGCTGCCGTTCTGATCATGGCGAGCGTAACCTTTCCCCGCTTGCTGGCCATCTGCGGCCTGGCTCTCTCCCTGCTGGCGCCCGCGGCGCAAGCCGAGCGCATCAAGGACCTGGCCAGCATCGCCGGCGTGCGCCAGAATCAACTGATGGGCTATGGCCTCGTCGTCGGCCTCGACGGCAGCGGCGACCAGACCACGCAAACCCCATTTACCATCCAGAGCGTGGCGGCGATGCTGCAGCAGCAGGGCATTAACTTGCCGCAAGGCACCAGTTTGCAGTTGAAAAACGTGGCCGCCGTGATGGTGACGACGGCCTTGCCCGCGTTTGCCCAGCCGGGCCAGTTGCTCGACGTGACGGTGTCGTCGATGGGCAATGCGAAAAGCTTGCGCGGCGGCACTTTATTGATGACGCCATTGAAGGGCGCCGACGGCCAGGTGTACGGCATGGCGCAGGGCAACGTGCTGGTGGGCGGCGTGGGTGCGCAGGCGGCCGGCAGCTCCGTCGTCATCAATCATTTGAGCGTTGGGCGCATCTCGGGCGGCGCGACCGTCGAGCGCAGCGTGCCTTCGGCGCTGGGCGCCAACAACACGATCCGCCTGGAATTGAACGCCACCGATTTCGCCACCGCCAGCCGCGTGGTCGACGCCATCAACAGCCGCTACGGCGCCGGCACGGCCGCCGCGCTCGATGGCCGCGTGATCCAGGTGCAGTCGCCGGGCGGCAGCGACCAGCGCGTGTCCTTCCTGGGCCAACTGGAAAGCATCGAAGTCAATCCGGCCCGCCTGGCGGCCAAGGTCATCATGAATGCCCGTACGGGTTCCGTCGTGATGAACCAGTCCGTCACCCTGGAAACATGTGCCATTTCGCACGGCAACCTGTCCGTCACCATCAATGTCGAGCCGCAGGTGAGCCAGCCGCCGCCATTGTCGGGCGGGCGCACGGTGGTCACGCAGACGGCGCAGATCGATATCAAGAAAGAGCCGGGCAAGGTCATGCTGGTCAAGGGCGGCGCCTCGCTGTCCGAGGTGGTGAAAGCCTTGAACGCCATCGGCGCCTCGCCGCAAGACTTGCTGGCCATCCTGCAGGCGATGAAGGCGGCCGGTTCGCTGCGCGCCGAACTTGAAATCATTTGATGGACACGCCATGATCAGCCAAACCGACCTCAGCAATACCGCCGCCTATGACGTCAAGGGCATGGATGGCTTGCGCCAGTCCGCCAAGGCGAAGGACCCCGCCGCCCTGAAAGAGGCGGCCACGCAATTCGAAGCCATGTTCATCAACATGATGATGAAAAGCATGCGCGAAGCCACGCCGCAGGACGGCATCATGGATAGCCAGCAAAGCAAGATGTACACCTCGATGCTGGACCAGCAGACGAGCCAGAACCTGGCCAAGCGGGGCACGGGCCTGGCGGACGTGCTGATCCGCCAGTTGTCGTCGTCGAACCAGGCGCTGGCCGCCGATGGCGCCGAAGCGCCGTCGCCCCGCTCGTCGAGCATGGCGCAGGCGCTGGCCGCGTTCCGCCAGCAGCAGGGCGCTCTCACCGAAGGTTCCGCCGCCACCACCGGCAGGACCCTGAGCGACAAGGCCAACGCCACGCAGGCGCCGCACGTGCGCGCCTTCCAGGAAAAACTGGGCGTGCATGCGGAAGAAGCGAGCCGCGCCACGGGTATCCCTGCCAAGTTCATGCTGGGCCAGGCGGCGCTGGAAACGGGCTGGGGCAAGCGCGAAATCATCGCCCGCGACGGCAGCAGCAGCCACAACCTGTTCGGCATCAAGGCGTCCAGCGACTGGAAGGGCAAGGTCACGGAAGCCGTCACCACGGAATACGTGAATGGCAAGGCGCAGCGCAAGGTGGAAAAATTCCGCGCCTACGACAGCTATGCGGACAGCTTCAAGGATTATGCGCAGTTGATTACCAACAACAAGCGCTACGAGAAAGTCCTGGCCAGCGCGGGCGACGCCAGCACGTTTGCTCACGGCTTGCAGAAAGCCGGCTACGCGACGGACCCGAATTACGCTGCCAAATTGACAAAAATCATCAAGAATTCGCTGGTCGGCTAGTAACACGCCGCACCCCTGTGCAGGCCGCGCGCTTCAAGTTTTCGCCGCGGCTGCCGTAAATACTCATGACAGTAACCAATAAGACACCATGACTTCGAATCTACTCAGCATCGGTAAGAGCGGTTTGCTTGCAGCGCAGGTGGGCCTGTCGACGACCGGGCATAACATCACCAATGCCAACGTGGACGGTTACAACCGCCAGGTGGTGCTGCAGCAGACGGCGCAGTTCAACAATGCCGGCTATGGCTTTGTTGGCAATGGTACCGAGGTATCGCAAGTCAAGCGCCAGTACGACGGTTTCATGGCGGCCCAGGTGAATGGCGCGCAGTCGGCCACCAGTTCGCTCGACGCCTACTACACGCAGATCAGCCAGATCGACAATATGCTGGCCGATCCCACGGCCGGGCTGTCGCCGGCGATGGCCGATTTCTTCAAGGGCGTGCAGGATTTCAGCTCGAATCCCTCGTCCGTGTCGTCGCGCCAGGCATTGTTGTCGAGCGCAAACTCGTTGACGGCGCGCTTCCAGGGCCTCAGCGCGCGCCTGACGGAAATCGGCGACGGCGTCAATTCGCAGATCACCTCGAACGTGAAAGTGATCAACTCCTACGCCAAGCAGATCGCGGAACTCAATACCGCGATTACCAATCTGACCGTGAATGAAAGCAATCAGCCCAACGATTTGCTGGACCAGCGCGACCAGCTGATCACGGAGCTGAACAAATACGTCAAGGCAACGGTTCAGCCTGGCGCCGGCAACTCGATTACCGTCTCGATCGGCTCGGGCCAGCCGCTGGTGGTGGGCGAGAAGAACTTTGAACTGGCCACCACGCCGTCGCCGACGGATCCGAACCGCCTGGACGTGGGCTATGTGACGGGTACGAGCGTCACCAAGCTGTCGGAAAGTTCCCTGAGCGGCGGTGCGCTGGGCGGCTTGCTGGAATTCCGCAGCGGCAGCCTGGACCGCATCCAGAATTCGCTGGGCAAGGTTGCCATCGCGCTGGCGTCCACCTTCAATGAACAGCACAAGCTGGGCCAGGACTTGAACGGCGACATGGGGGGCGACTTCTTCAAATTGCCCGATCCCGTCATCGGCGCCGACTACCGCAACAATGCGACCAGCACGACCGTGGTGTCGGCCAAGGTCAGCGATCCAACCAAGCTGACGGCCAGCGATTATGCCGTCAAGTATGACGGCGCCAATTACGTGGTGACGCGCCAGAGCGATGGCGCGAAAACAACCATCAATCCGTATCCGCAAACCGTGCCGCAAACCATCGACGGCGTGGATTTCTCCATCACGGGCGCGGCCGCCGAAGGCGACAATTTCATGGTCAGGCCGACCGCTCATGGCGCTGCCGACCTGGCCGTGGCGATTACCGACCGCAACAAGCTGGCCGCCGGCGCGCCGATCGCCACGGGCGCGCCCGTCAGCAATACGGGCAGCGGCAAGCTCGGCCTGGGTAGCGTGGACAAGGCGTATTTAACGCCGGGCAATGCCTTGACGAGTACCGTCACCTTGACGTACGACAAGGCCACTACTTCGCTGTCGGGTTTCCCTGCGGGCCAGGCCGTGACGGTGAAAGGCTTGAACGGCGCGACCACCACATATCCGGCCGGCACGGCGACTATCCCGTACACGGAAGGCGACAGCTTCAGCTTCGGCGGCATCAACTTCAACATGACGGGTGCGCCCGCGCAGGGCGACAAATTTACCATCGCGCCGAACTCGGGCGGCGTAGGCGACAGCCGCAATGCCGCCTTGCTGGCGGGCTTGCAGACGAAAAACATTCTCGATGGCGGCAAGGCCACGTTCCAGGGTTCGTACGCGGAAACCGTTAGCTATGTCGGCAACAAGACGCGCGAAGTACAGGTCAGCGGCCTGGCCAGTCTTGCGTTATTGCAACAAACCAGCACGCAGCAGCAGGCTGTCTCCGGCGTCAACCTCGATGAAGAGGCGGCCAACCTGCTGCGCTATCAGCAAGCCTACCAGGCTTGCGGCAAGGTCATGCAGATCGCCAGCACCCTGTTCGACGTGGTCATCGGCCTCGGACGTTAATTATTCAGGCGGCGGCGCATAGCGCCCCGCCGCCATCAGGAAGGGCAGCATCATGCGCATCAGTACCAAAATGATCTATGACGCGGGCAGCACGCAGCTGAACAATCTGCAGGGCGCGTTGAACCGCACCCAGATGCAGCTGTCGGCGAATCGCCGCAACCTGACGCCGGCCGACGACCCGATCGCCTCGGCGCGCGCGCTGGAAGTGACGCAGTCGCAATCGATCAACACGCAATTCGTGACGAACCGCTCGAACGCCAAGAATTTCCTTTCGCAGGAAGAGCTGGCGCTGGGCAGCACCACCTCGCTGATCGCCGACGTGCAGCAACTGGTGCTAAAGGCCGGCAATCCGGCATTGAAGGATATCGACCGCCAGAGCCTGGCCACGGAATTGAAGGGCCGCCTGACCGACCTGATGGGCATCGCCAACACGTCCGACAATGCTGGCGGTTACCTGTTTTCCGGCTACAAGTCGACCACCCAGCCGTTCAGCCAGACGCCGGGCGGCGCCACCTACGTGGGCGACCAGGGCCAGCGCGAGCTGCAAGTGGGCTCGGCGCGCTACCTGGCCACCAGCGATTCGGGCGCGGCCGTGTTCGAAAACAATTTGACGGGCAACGGCAAGTTCACCACGGCGGCCGATCCGGGCAACTTCACGCGCGGCGGCGCCGGCATCATTTCCGGCGGCACCGTCACCGATCCCACCAAGCTGACGGGACACAAGTACACGATCGACTTCCAGGTGACAGGCACGGGCACGGATGCCAAGACAACCTATACCGTGACGGACGTGACCCTGGGCCAGACCATTCCAAATCCCGCCGTGCCGGTGGCCTATAAATCGGGCGACGCCATCAACTTTGACGGCCAGCAAGTCAATGTCGCGGGCAAGCCCGCCGACCTGGACAAGTTCACCCTGGAGCCCAGCGGCAAGGAATCGATCTTTACCACGATTACCAACCTGATCGGCGCACTGGGCCAGCCGGCCACGGGCGACGCGGGGCAGGCGCGCCTGACGGCCAGCCTGAACACGGCGCACGATCTGCTTGACACGGCCTACGACAATGTGCTGTCGGTGCGCGCGGAAGTCGGTTCGCGCCTGAAGGAACTCGATACGCTCGACAGCGCCGGCGACGACCTCGACCTGCAATATGCAAGCACCCTGTCGGGCTTGCAGGACCTGGACATGGTGAAAGCCATTTCCACCTTCAGCCAGCAGCAGATCACCCTGCAGGCGGCGCAGAAATCGTTCACCTCGATCTCGGGCCTGTCGCTGTTCAATTACATCAGCTAAGCGTCCGGCATCGGCACGATGAGCGGCAAGCCGGGGCGGGGAGAATATCTCCCGCCCCGGCTTTTTTACGTCCGCATTCTGGTCACTTAGACAATATACGCAGGCAAACTGTGCAGTCTACCTGCATATATGTTATAGTGGAGTCCGTTGATCCATCATCCCGCTAACATGAGCACCCCACAAGAAGACCACGAACAAGTTCTGCAACTGGCCGGCGAATTGCGCATCCTGGTCGGCAAATTGCGCCGCCGCCTGCGTGAAGAGGCGCACCTGGGGGACGTCAGCATGTCGCAGGCGTCCGTGCTCAGCCGCCTTGAGCGCGACGGCCCCGCCACGGCCAGCAGCCTGGCGCGTGCCGAAGGCATGCGGCCCCAGTCGATGGCCGCCACCGTGCAAGCCTTGACGGAGGCGCGGATGGTAACGGGTTCGCCCGATCCGGCGGATGGCCGGCAAACGCTATTGACCCTGACGGACAGCTGCCGCGCCTGGATCGCGGCCAGCCGCGCCGCGCGCGAAGACTGGCTGGCGCGTACCATCGAAACCCGGCTCACGCCGGACGAAGTCACCGAACTGAACCATGCGGTGGCATTACTCAAACGCTTGGCGGAATGATCCGCTGCTAGACCTTAACACTCGGCAAGGAGCCCGCACGCCCAGATGAACAACACATTCCGTTCGCTACGCATTCCCAATTACCGTATCTGGGCCGGCGGCGCCCTCGTGTCGAATATCGGCACCTGGATGCAGCGCACGGCGCAGGATTGGCTGGTGCTCAGCGAATTGACGCAGCACAATGCCAGCGCCGTCGGCATCGTCATGGCCTTGCAATTCGGCCCGCAACTGCTGTTGCTGCCCCTGACGGGCATGGCGGCCGACCTGCTGGACCGCAGGAAATTGTTGTTGTTCACGCAGGCGGCCATGGGATTGCTGGCGCTGGGCCTGGGCTTGCTGTGCATCAGCGGGCTGGTGCAGCTGTGGCATGTGTATGTGTTTGCTTTCCTGCTCGGCTGCGTGACGGCCTTCGATTCGCCCGTGCGCCAGACTTTTGTGTCCGAAATCGTTGGCGAGGAAGACCTGAGCAATGCCGTGGCGCTCAATTCCACTTCGTTCAATGCGGCGCGCATGCTGGGCCCGGCCGTCGCCGGCCTGCTCATCAGCAGCGTCGGCAGCGGCTGGGTCTTCATCATCAATGCCGTCTCGTTTGCCGCCGTGATCGGTTCGCTGTTGCTGCTGCGCGTGGAATTGCTGCGCCGCGCACCGCGCCTGAAAGCCACCCGCGCCAGCCTGGGCGAGGGTTTCCGCTACGTGCGCCAGCGGCCCGACCTGATGGCCATCCTGCTGATGCTGTTCCTGATCGGCACCTTCGGCTTGAATTTCCCCATCTTCCTGTCGACCATGTCCGTGACGGCCTTCCATGCGGGCGCCGGCCAGTATGGCGTACTCAGCTCCGTGATGGCTTGCGGTTCCGTGGCCGGCGCCTTGCTGGCGGCGGGACGCGGCCAGCCCACCCTGGCCTTGCTGCTGGGGGCGGCCGCGCTGTTCGGCCTGGCTTGCGCGCTGGCTGCCGTGATGCCCAATTACTGGCTGTTCGGCATGATGCTGGTGGTCATCGGCATCGCCGCGCAAACCTTTACCACCAGCGTCAACAGCAGCGTGCAACTGTCGACGGCGCCCGCCATGCGGGGCAGAGTCATGGCGATACTCTTGGCTATCTCGGCGGGCGGCACGCCGCTGGGCGCGCCCATCGTGGGCTGGGTGGCCGACACTTTCGGCCCGCGCTGGGCGCTGGGCATCGGCGCTTTGTCCGGTCTGGCGGCGGCCCTCGTCGGCGTGCGCTACCTGGTCAAATATCACCAGTTGCGTTTGAATATAGACGTGCGGCGCTGGCGCTTCGCGCTCAGCAGCGACCAGCACTGAGGCTGGCCATCAGGGCGGCAGCAGGCCCGTGCGGGCGGCGGCCAGGATGGCGCCGCTCAAACCGTCGAGCAGGCTCGATGCGGCACGCGCCGTGTGCCAGTGCAGGGGCACATCGAGGGGCGTAGCGGGCAGCAGTTCGACCAGGCTGCCACTGTCGAGATGGGACTGGATCAGCGCCTGCGGGTGCAAGCCCCAGCCCATGCCGGCCAGGGCTGCCGTGACGAAGGCGTGCGACGAGGGCAGGGTGTGGCGCGGCAGTTCCACGTGCCGGTGGCACAGGCGCCGCACCCAGCGCGCCTGCAGCTCGTCCTTGGCATTGAAGACGAGGCTGGGCGCCAGCGCCAGGCTGGCGGCGCCCACGCCGTGGGCAAAATGCCGCCGCATGAAGGCGGGACTGGCGGCCGCCAGGTAGCGCATGGCGCCCAGCGGACGGCTGTTGCAGCCCGATGCGGGCCGGGCTGTGGCGCTGACGGCCGCCAGCACGGCGCCGCTGCGCAGCCACTCGGCCGTATGGTCCTGGTCGTCGACGGCCACTTGCAGCAGCACCGGATGCCCGGCCGCGAAGACGGCGATGGCCGGCGCCAGCCAGGTGGCCAGGCTGTCGGCGTTCACGGCGACGGGCACGCTGGCGCGCGACATGCTCTGCGCTGCCAGCGCCGGCAAGGTGCCCTGTAAATCCTGCTCGAGCAATTGCACCTGGTCCACGTGCTGGCACAGGCGGCGGCCCGTTTCCGTGGCGCGGCAGGGCTGGTCGCGGACGACCAGCGCGCAGCCGACGCGCTCTTCCAGCAGGCGGATGCGCTGCGAAATGGCCGATGGCGTCACGTGCAAGGCGCGCGCCGCACGCTCGAAACTGCCTTCGCGGATGACGGCGGCCAGGGCGGCGAGGGCGGCATAATCGAGCATGAATGAAGTTTTCCTTAATTGGCTGTAGAAAAGGTAGTTTGCCTTCATTCCATGCGGCTGGCAAGATCGCCGCATGACACTCTCCACCGCCACCACACCACTCGTTTTTTCCGTCTTTTTCCAGGGCTTGACCCTGGGCCTGGGACTCATCGTTGCCATCGGCTCGCAAAATGCCTTTGTCTTGCGGCAAGGCTTGCGCCGCGAACACGTGGGCGCCATCGTGCTGTTTTGCGCCCTGGCCGATGCGGCGCTGATTGCCGCCGGCGTCCTGGGCATGTCCCGGGCGCTGGGGCAGCGCCCCCTGCTGGCCAGCGCGCTGGCGCTGGGCGGCGCCATTTTTCTGGCTGTCTACGGTTGGCAAGCGCTGCGGCGTGCGCGCCGTCCGCAGCAGCTGCGCGCCGCCGAGGGCGGTATCGGACTGGGCTTGGCTGCCATCCTGGCGCAGGCGGCCGCCTTTACCTTGCTCAATCCCCATGTCTATCTGGATACGGTATTGCTGGTGGGAAGTATCGGTGCCCAGCAGCCGGGCGCGCTGCGCGGCTGGTTTATCGTTGGCGCCAGCGCGGCCAGCCTGCTGTGGTTTGCATCGTTGGGCTATGGCGCGCGCTGGCTGGCGCCGTGGTTTGCGCGGCCCCGGGCCTGGCAAGTGCTCGATGGCTTGATCGGCGTGACCATGTTCGTGCTGTCGGCGCTGCTGCTGCGCCACGCGCTGGGCTGATAGCCTTGGTCAGCGCGCGGGCGTCAGCGGCGCCGGCGCCGGCAGTGCGGGACGCAAGGGATTCGGCGGCGCTGGCGGTGGCGGCCGGTCGCGCGCAGCAAAGCCGCGCGGCAGCAGACGCGCCGTTTCTATGCCGCGCAGGAACATGTTCTGGAATGGCGTGGCAAGGTAGGGCAGGACCATGCCGATCACCAGCAAACCCACGCCCAGGGTAACGGGGAAGCCGATACCGAAAATGTTCAGCTGCGGTGCGGCGCGCGTCAAGATACCCAGCGCCACGTTGGTCAGCAGCAGGGCGGCGATGATGGGCAGCGAAATTTGCAGGCCGGAACGGAAGATTTCCCCGCCCCAAGCCGCCAATTGCTGGAAACCGCCGCCGCTGATGGGACTCGATGAAATCGGCAGGCTGACAAAGCTTTCCGCCAGCGCCGCCAGCAAGACCAGATGGCCATTGACGGTCAAAAACATCAAGGTGGCCAGCATGACGAGGAACTGGCTGATGGCGGACGACCTGCCCTTGGTTTGCGGGTCGAAGAACGAGGCGAAGCCCAGGCCCATGGTGAGACTGCTGAGTTCGCCGGCCATTTCGATGGCGGAAAACACGATGCGGATGGAAAAGCCCATGGCCAGGCCCACCAGCATCTCTTGCGTGAGGATCAGCAAGCCGGGCAGGGACATCGGGTTGACGGCGGGCAAGGCCGGCACGGTGGGGGCGATGATCATGGCCAGCAGCGCGCCCAGGGTCACCTTGACGGTGGCCGGCAGGGCCGCGTTGCCGAACAGGGGGGCGGCCGCGATCAGGCCGAGGATGCGGCTGAGCGGCCACAGCAGTGCTGCGATCCACGTGTTCAGTTCGATGCTGGACAGGGTCAGCATGGCGGTAATCGCGGCACTAGCCCACCAGGTTCGGGATGCCGGTAAACACCTGGCGCATGTAGTCGAGCATGACGGACAGCATCCACGGACCCGCCACGACGATGGCAACGAAAATGCCCACCAGCTTGGGGATGAAGGACAGGGTCGCCTCGTTGATCTGCGTGGCCGCCTGGAAGATACTCACGATCAAGCCGATGATGAGGGCGACGAGCAGCATGGGCGCGGCCACCATCAGCGTGATTTCCATCGCATGGCGGCCCAGGGTCATGACGCTTTCGGGTGTCATCTGCTTCCCCTAGTAAAAACTCTGTGACAGCGAGCCCAGCAGCAACTGCCAGCCATCGACGAGCACGAACAGCATCAGCTTGAACGGCAGCGAGATCGTCGCGGGCGACATCATCATCATCCCCATCGACATCAGCACGCTGGCGACCACCATGTCGATGATCAAAAACGGAATGAAGATGGCAAAGCCGATCTGGAACGCCGTCTTCAGTTCGCTCGTGACGAAGGCGGGCACGAGGATGCGCAGCGGCACGTCTTCCGGACCTTGCAGGGCCGCCGAGCGCGACATCTTGGCGAACAGGGCCAGGTCGGCCTGGCGCGTCTGCTTCAGCATGAAGGTTTTCAGGGGATCGACGCCCTTGTCCATCGCCTGCTGCATGGTGATCTTGTTTTCCTGATAGGGCTGGTAGGCATCCGTATAGATCTTGTCGAACACGGGGCCCATGACGAACAGGGTCAGGAACAGGGCCAGGCCCACCAGCACCTGGTTCGGCGGCGCCGATTGCGTGCCGATGGCCTGGCGCAGCAGGGACAGCACGATGATGATGCGCGTAAAGCAGGTCATCATCAAGAGGGCCGCCGGCAAAAAGGTGAGCGACGTCATCAGGATGAGCGTCTGCACCGGCAGCGAGTAATTCTGGCCGCCGCCCGGCGCCGGCGTGCTGTTGAAGGCCGGGATGCCAGGCTGGGCCATGGCCCACAGCGGCAAGGCCAGGGCGGCAACCGCCAGCAGCCAGGTCAGGGGAGTCTTCAAGGTGGACCACGCCATCTGCCGCTTATTTCCCATTGCGTTTTTCGATGGTCTGTTTCAGCCACTCGGAAAAATTGGCGGCCGCGGGGCCGTTTTGCGCCGCGGCCAGTTGCGGCAGGTCGCCTTCCTGGCGCGGCATGGTGGCCAGCGCGTTGATCCTGCCGGGCGAGGCGCCGACGACGATCCACTGGTCGGCCACTTCGACGAGGACGATGCGTTCGCGTCCGCCCAGGTTGAGCGAACTGACGACGCGCATCTTGTTGTTGCCGCCCATGACTTTGGGGCCATAGCGCTTCATGAACCAGGCCAGGCCGATCAACAGGGCCAGCACGAACATCAGCGCGAAAATGGTTTGCAGCAGGCTGCCGGCCGAGCTTGTCGGCGCCATCGTCGCCGGTGCGCCGGGCGGCATGGCGGGCAGGGCGGCGGCAGGCGAGGCAGCCGGCAAAGCTGCTGGCGCCTCTGCCGCGGCGGCTGGCGGTGTCTCGCTGGCCGCCTCGACGGAAGCGCTGGCGGCGCTGGCCGCCGCTGGTGCGGACGCGGCTGGCGCTTCAGCCAGCGCAATGCTGCATGCCGCCATGAGCGGCAGCACAGTGGAAATCAACAGGCCAGGCTTCATTTATTCAATTTTCGGATGCGTTCGGAAGGCGTGATGATATCGGTCAGGCGGATGCCGAACTTGTCATTGACCACCACCACTTCGCCCTGGGCGATCAGGCAGCCGTTCACCAGCACGTCCATCGGTTCGCCGGCCAGGCCGTCGAGCTCGACCACGGAACCCTGCGCCAGTTGCAGCAGGTTCTTGATGGCGATCTTGGTGCGGCCCAGTTCGACCGTCAGCTGCACGGGGATATCGAGGATGAAATCGATATCGTTGTGCGTTTCCGACTTCGACGCCTGCTTGGAAAAGTCCTTGAACACGGCGGCGCTGGCCGCGCTGGCCGTATTGGCGGCCTGGTTCTGCAGCGCTTCGGCTTCCGCCTTGGCCTGCTCGGCAATGGCCGCGCCCCAATCGTCTTCCGCGCTTTGGTCGTCTTGGTTGTCAGACATGTGTTTCTCCTGTTGTACTGATGCGGACCGCAGCGGCCCGGGTATTTCTTAATGGTTATTCATGTTGTCGGCGTTAGCCAGCAATTTTTCGACTTTGAGCGCATATTGTCCGTTCAACACGCCATACGTGCAATCCATCACGGGCACGCCGTCGACGGTGGCGGCGATCAGTTCCGGAATATTCAGCGGGATGATGTCGCCCACCTTCATGTTCAGAATTTCGTCGAACGACACGCGCGCCGTGCCCAGCGAGGCCACCAGCTCGACTTCGGCGATCTGGATCTGCTGCGTCATCAGACGGATCCAGCGCTTGTCCACTTCCAGCGCCTCGCCCTGCAGGCTCGAGGTCAGCGAATCGCGGATCGGCTCGATCATCGAATACGGCATGCAGAAGTGGATTTGTCCGGAAACGGAGCCAAGTTCCACCGTAAACGTGGACGCCACCACCACCTCGTTCGGCGTGGCGATGTTGGCGAACTGCGTGTTCATTTCTGAACGGATATATTCAAACTCGACGGGGAAGACCGGTTCCCACGACTTGGTATAGGCTTCGAAAACGATGTCGAGAATGCGCAGGATGATGCGCTGCTCCGTCTGCGTAAAGTCGCGCCCTTCGACGCGCGTATGGAAGCGCCCGTCGCCGCCGAACAGGTTGTCGACCAGCAGGAAGACGAGGCCCGGATCGAAGACCATCAGGGCCGTGCCGCGCAGCGGCTTCATGTGCACCAGGTTCAGATTGGTCGGCACCACCAGGTTGCGGATGAACTCGCTGTATTTCGACACGCGCACGGATCCGACCGACACTTCGGCGCTGCGGCGCAGGAAGTTGAACAGGCCCACGCGCAGCAGCCGGGCGAAACGCTCGTTGATAATTTCCAACGTTGGCATCCGGCCGCGCACGATGCGCTCCTGGGTTGCCAGGTTGTAGGTACGAACTCCCGTGACATCTTCCGGCGCCTGCGCGTCGTCCTGGTCTCCGTTGACGCCCTTCAGAAGGGCATCGACTTCTTCCTGGGAGAGGAAATTATCGGCCATGGCTGCTTATTGAATGATGAATGCGGTAAATAATACGTCCGTCACGTCCTGCTCCGGCCCTTTGTCCTCGAACGGCTGGTTCACCTGATTGATGATTTCGGCCGCCAGTTGCTGCTTGCCTTCCACGGTATTGAGTTCGGATGCCTTCTTGCCCGACAGCAGCAACAGCAAGCGGCTGCGCACCTTCGGCATGTTCAGCTTGATGGAATCCATTTCTTCCGGGCTGCTCACCTGCAGGGTAAACGCGATCTGCAGATATTGCTCGCCATTTTCCGGCTGCAAGTTGACGGTGAAGGCATCGACGGGCACGAATACGGGTGGACCTGCCTTGGAAGCGGCATGTTTTTTCTTGCTCGGGGCCGACTCTTCTTTATCGGCCTTGCCATGCAGGAAGTACCAGGCGGCACCGCCACCGATGCCGCCGGCCACCAGCACCGCGGCCAGCACAATGATCAGAAGCTTCTTTTTCGAGGCGCCGGCGGGAGCCAGGCCTGCATCTGCTTTCGGATCTGCTTTCATTTTTGGATTTGCTTTCAATGGTACTCGGGTGCATGGAAGTGGATCACGACGCCATTATGTCATTATCGGCAAATTCTGCGCAGAAGGATGCAGTGAAAAGAGGGCGGAAGCGCCCTCAACTCTCTGTTTTTAGACGAAAAGTTATGCCCTGGGGTGCGCCTGTGGTCTGCGGACGACGAATTGTCCTCAGGCAAAGGTATCCACGGCACTCAGGCTGGGCCGGCCGCGTCCGCTCGTCGCCGGCGCGATGGCGATCTCGCCACCGGAGACGCCGCCGCCCTGGCCATTGCCACGGTGCTCGCCCGAGGCGGCACGCTCGCCATTGTTTTGTTGTTCCGGCGTGCCGGCCGACACGGTGGCGCTGCCGAAGGCGATGCCCGCTTCGCTCATCATCTCGCGCAGACGCGGCATGGCCGCTTCCAGCGCCTGGCGTACTTCCGGCTGGGCCGACATGAAGGCGGCATCGGCCTGGTCATTGGTCACCGTCAAGACCACTTGCACGGGACCCAGGTCGGGCGGATTCAGGGTCAGGGTAGCGCTCTGGTCGCCGCCGGCCGCCATCCACACGACTTTCTGCCCCAGTTGCTGGTCCCAGGCCGGCGTGCCGACCCGGCCCGTCAGCTTGTCGGCCGGCACGGCCACGGCGGCCGCCGCCTGTTGCAGCGCACCCGGCTGCAGCTGGGCCGCCAGGCGGCTCAGGTCGGCAGGCGTTTCCTTGAGGATCGGTTCGGCTAAGGCGGCGCCTGCCTTGGCAGTCGCTGCCAGCTGCGCGTCAATGGCCAGCTTGCCCGGTTCGGCCTTGCTGGCCGGCACGTTGGCGCCGCGCGTGGCGGCGGCCTTGCCCAGGCTGTCGGCAAAGTCGCCGCTGTCGGCTTGTACTGCCGCAGCGGCGGCGGTGGCGGCCAATGGACCCGTTGCCAGGCCCTTGCCGTCGGCCTTGATGCCGTTGCGCGCGGGCAGTTCCGGCACGGCCTTGGCCGCTGGCGGCTGGATGGCCAGCTGGATGCTGCCCACGAGGGCCAGCATCGCGGCGGCCGGATCGGCTGGCGGCGCTGTCTCGGCGGGGATGGCGGGTGCGCTGGCCTCGGCCGTGCTGCTGTCGGTGGCGGCGGGTGCCGCCGCTTCGCTGGCCTGTGCTGGCGGCTGTTCGCTGCTGGCCGCCTGGTCGGTGCCCGCTTGCGCCGGCTTCGCTTCGTTGGCGGGTGCCGGGGCGGACGCTGGCGCGGCGGCCGGGCTGGCAGGACGGGCCGCCGGCGCCTGTGCTTGCGCCATATTGCGGCTGGCCTGGCGTTGCTCGATCTGGCGGTTCAGGGTGCGCTGGAAGTCGCCCGCCGCGCCGCTGGTGGACGGCTGGCTGCGGTTGGCGGCACCGGGCGTGGCGTTTGGCGAGGTAATCTGGGAAATCGGAGTTGGCTGGGTTTGCATGATGCTGCCTCAGTGTTGCTTAGCGTTTGTAATAGGCTTGTCGCGCCGCGTGCTCATCCATTGCCTTCTGGTCGCGCTTGTTTTCCAGCTTCAGCGCCTGTTCCTGCGCCCGGTTGTTCAGGGTGGTGTAGGACATGCGCTTGCGTTCGGCCAGCTGCCAGCGCATCTTTTCATTGTCGCTGCGCGCCTGCGCATGTTCGACCACTTGCTGCTGGCCCATGATGGCGCTGTCGAGCTTGACCATGAAAGCCTGGAAGTTGCGGTAAGCCATGGGCGTGATGCCGCTGCTCATGCTCGCTTCGAAGCGCTTGGCATAGTCGTCGCGGTAGCCGGACAGCATGTCGAGCTTCTGGCGGCAATCGTCGAGCGCTTTCAGGGCCGCGCCCAGGCGCTTGGCGCAGTCGTCCGTTTCGCGCTGGGCGAGGTCGATCAGGGTTGCAAGTTGGGAAGGAGAAGCCATGGCTGATTATATTCCCGCTATGCAAGTCCTAATCAGTCGAATAGAGCGGTAAGTTGCCCCAAGCTCTCGTCCATGCTGACCCGCTCCGTGATTTGCTGTTGTAAAAACGCCTCGATCTTTTCATGCAGGGCGATGGCCTGGTCCAGCACGGGGTCGGTGCCGGCGCTGTAGGCGCCCACGCTGATCAGGTCGCGGCTGCGTTCATAGCGCGAATACAGCTGTTTCAGCTTGCGCGCCTGTTGCTGGTGTTCGTGCGTGGTGATCGAGTGGGCGGCGCGTGAAATCGATTGCTCGATGTCGATGGCCGGGTAGTGACCCGCTTCGGCCAGGCGGCGGTTCAGCACGATGTGGCCATCGAGAATCGCGCGCGCCGAGTCGGCGATCGGGTCCTGCTGGTCGTCGCCCTCGGTCAGCACGGTGTAGAAGGCCGTGATCGAGCCGCCGCCTTCCTCGCCATTGCCGGCCCGCTCCACCAGCACGGGCAGCTTGGCGAAGACGGACGGCGGATAGCCCTTGGTGGCGGGCGGCTCGCCGATGGCCAGGGCGATTTCGCGCTGCGCCATGGCGTAGCGGGTCAGCGAATCCATGATCAGCAGCACGTTTTGCCCCTGGTCGCGGAAATACTCGGCAATCGCCGTCGCATACGCGGCCCCTTGCAGGCGCATCAGCGGTGGCGTGTCGGCCGGGGCGGCCACGACGACGGAACGGGCCAGGCCTTCGGCGCCGAGGATCTGTTCGATGAATTCCTTCACCTCGCGTCCCCGTTCGCCGATCAGGCCGACGACGATCACGTCTGCCTCCGTGTAGCGGGCCATCATGCCCAGCAGCACGCTTTTACCGACGCCGGAACCGGCGAACAGGCCCATGCGCTGGCCCCGGCCCACGGTCAGCATGGCGTTGATCGAGCGCACGCCCACGTCGAGCGTGTCGACGATGGGCGCGCGGCCCAGGGGATTGGCGGGGCGTACATTGATGGGCGCGCTGTCGACCGTGTGCAGCGGGCCGAGCTGGTCGAGCGGGCGTCCCGCGCCATCGAGCACGCGGCCCAGCAGTTGCGGACCGACGGGCAAGTGGCGCGCGCGGTCGCTGGGGCGGCGGCGCGGGTGCGCCACGCTGCCGGGGCGGGGGATGGCCGGTTCGACGGAAAACACGCGCGTGCCGGGCACGATGCCCTCGACGTCGCTTTGCGGCATCAAAAACAGGCGCTCGCCTTCGAAACCGACGACTTCCGCTTCGACCCGGCCGCCATTCGGCAGCGGCACGGTGCAGGCGGCACCGACGGCCAGGCGCAAGCCCACGGCTTCCATCACCAGGCCGGCCACGCGCGTGACGCGGCCTGAAATTTGCATCGGTTCGACAAAGCCGACGACGGCCGAACAGTCGCTCAGGTAGGCGCGCCAGCGCGCCGCATGGGCAGTGGGGCCTTTGACGGGCTCGCTCACGGCGCCAGCCAGTCCAGGTCTTTGCCCAGCGCATGCGTCAGGCGCTGCCAGCGGGTGGACGTCTGCGCGTCGATCTGGTTGCTGGCCGTGTCGATCTTGCAACCGCCGCGTTCCACGCTCGGGTCTTCGATGACGCGCCAGCCGCCCTTGTCGAGCTCGTCGCCGATGCCGTCGCGCACCACTTGCGCGTCTTCCGGGTTGAGCATCAGCAAGGCCGGTTGTTGCAGCACGGGCAAGTATTCGATGGCTTCGCGCACCATGGGCAGCATCAGTTCGGGGCGCACGGGCAAGGCAGTCTTGAGCATGCCCTTGGCCAGCTGCAGGGCCAGTTCCATCACGTCATTGGCGATCAGTTCGTCGGCCTGGTGCATGGCCGTGCCGAAGTCAACGGCGATGGTTTGCAGGTGCGCCAGCTCGATGGCGGAGGCAGCCTTGCCTTGCGCATACGATTCGGCGTGGCCATCGGCATGCCCGGCCGCATGGCCTTCCGCATAGCCGGCAGCGCGGCCTTCCTCGAAGGCCGTGGCGCGCGCTTCCTCGCGGATGGCGTCGAGTTCTTCCTGCGTCGGGTATTCGAGCGGCGGGGCCAGCTCTTCCTCGTGCAGTTCGGCAAACGGGTCGAGCTCGGGCTCGGGGTCCGGTTCGAGCAGCTTGCGCGCCGCCACCACGCTGGGACGCTCGTCGCCAAACGAGGTCATTTCCCAGCGCTGATAAGCGGTTTGCTGCTCTTTGGGAATCAAATTAGACAAACGAATCCTCGCCTTTTCCGCCTAAGACAATCTGCCCTTCGTCCGCCAGGCGGCGCACGATCTGCAGGATCTGTTTCTGCTGCGATTCCACTTCGGACAGGCGCACAGGGCCTTTCGACTCGAGGTCTTCGCGCATCATCTCGCCGGCGCGCTGCGACATGTTCTTGAAGATCTTGTCGCGCAGCTCTTGCGAGGCGCCTTTCAGGGCGATGATCAGCATTTCCGACTGTACTTCGCGCAGCAGCAGCTGGATGCCGCGGTCGTCGATATCGATCACGTTGTCGAACACGAACATTTCGTCCATGATCTTTTGCGCCATGTCGTTGTCGTAGTTCTTGATATTGTCCATGACGGAGCCTTCCTGCTCGCCGCTCATGAAGTTCAGGATCTCGGCTGCCGCGCGCACGCCGCCCAGCGACGATTTCTTGATGTTTTCGTTACCCGACAGCAGTTTCGTCAGCACGTCGTTGAGTTCGCGCAAGGCGGCCGGCTGCACGCCGTCCAGGGTGGCGATGCGCAAGACGACGTCGTTGCGCAGGCGGTCCGTGAAATGGCCGAGGATTTCGCAAGCCTGGTCGCGTTCCAGGTGGACGAGGATGGTGGCGATGATCTGCGGGTGCTCATTGCGGATCAGCTCGGACACGGATTGCGAATCCATCCATTTCAACGATTCGATGCCGGACGCGTCCTTGCCGCCCAGGATGCGCGACAGCAGCACGGACGCCTTGTCGTCGCCCAGCGCCTTGGTGAGCACTTGCCGGATGTATTCGTCCGAATCGAGGCCGACCGTGGAATTGAGTTCCGTCTGCGCGCGGAAGTCGTCGAGCACCTCGACCACCTGTTCGTGCGCGATGCCCTTCATGGTGGCCATGGCGGCGCCCAGTTTCAGCACTTCGCGCGGGCCGAGGAATTTCATGACCTCGGCCGCTTCGCTCTCGCCCAGTGCCAGCATCAGGATCGATGCTTTTTGCAGTCCCGTTGTCTCAGTCATTATTGCCTATCCATGCTTTGATTACGTTGGCCACCACGCGCGGGTCTTCCTGCGCCAGTTTCCTGGCCATCGCCAGGTTTTCGCGATAACCGCGGGCCGTATCTTCTTCCAGTTCTTCCAGCTCCGCTTCGCTGAGCAGGACTTCGTTTTCTTCGCCGTCCTTGGCCAGTTCCGGCTCGATGACGGGCGGCGGGGCGCCGAAATCGTCGATCTTGCGCATCACGGGGCGCAGCATCGGGCGCACGATCTTGATGAAGATGTACAGCAGGATCAGGGCCGTGATGAGGAATTTCGCCAGCTCCTTGGCCAGCGGCAAGTTGGCCGGGTCGCGCCACCACTCGAGCTTGCCTTCCGGCGCGCGGTCGATGCCGTCGAAGGGCGAGTTGGCCACGCTGAAGCTGTCGCCGCGTTCCTTGTTGTAACCCATCGCTTCCTTGACCAGATTATTGATCTGGACCATTTCAGCAGGGGAAATCGGCTTGACCGTGACCTTGCCATCCTTGTCGAAGCTGCGGCGGTAGTTGACGACGACGGCGACCGACAGACGGCGCAGGCCGCCCATGGATTTCTGCTCGTAGCGCACGGTCTTGTCGACTTCGTAATTCGTCGTCGATTCCTTCTGTGTCGGTGCCGTCGGCGCGCCGCCCGGGGCGCCAGGCGCCTCGGCCGTCAGCGGCGCCGTCGCCACGCCTGGCGGCTGGTTCGACAGCGCGCCCGGCACGCCGGACGGGTTGGCATTGCCGGCGCCCGTCGATTCGCTCGTTTGCTGGCTGCGGATGGTGGATGCTTCCGGCGGCGAGTTCGGCTTGTAGGTTTCGGCCGCCTGCTCGCTTTGCGAGAAATCGACATCCGCCGTCGCTTCGGCGCGCACATTGCCTTCGCCGACGATGGGCAGCAGGATCGATTCGACCTGCTTGATCACGCTTTGCTGCAATTGCTGCACGTACTTCAGCTGGTTCGGGTCCAGGCTCTTGATGCCGTTGGCGCGGTCCTTGTCTTTTTCCTGGTTCGACAGCAAGGTGCCGGCCTGGTCAACCACGGTAACATTGATTGGCAGCAATTCCGGCACGCTGGACGCCACCAGGTGCACGATGGCGCTCACCTGCAACTGGTCGAGGCCGCGGCCAGGATGCAGGTTCAGCAGCACGGACGCCGTCGGTTTTTGTTGTTCGCGCACGAAGACGGACGGTTTCGGCAGGGCCAGGTGGACACGCGCCGTGTCGACGGCGGAAACGGATTCGATCGATTTGGCCAGTTCGCCTTCCAGTGCGCGCTGGAAATTGACCTGTTCCAAAAATTGCGACACGCCCAGCTTCTGGTTTTCCATCAACTCGAAGCCCACGTTGCCGCCTTTCGGCAAGCCTTGCGCGGCCAGTTTCAAGCGCGCGTCGTGGACTTGCTCGGATGGCACGAGTATGGCGCCGCCCCCTTCGGAAAACTTGTGCTTGATGCCCAGCTGGTCCAGCGAAGCGGTGATGGCGCCGCCGTCGCGGTCCGTGTAGTTGGAGAACAGGACCTTGTATTCGGGCGGCTGGTTCCACATGTACAGGGCCACGCCGATGGCGATCAGTGCCGCCACGCCCAGGCCGCGCAGGAAATTCTTGCCCATCGGCGTCTTGGCGAACGCTTGCACGGACTCCACGGGCGAGCGGGCAGGCGCCGGTTCCGGCGGTATGCGGTTCACATCGATTTCTTCGGCTACAGCCATGATTGCCTTCCGGGGCGCGTATGTTTGCTAATGAGTGGGGGCCGCTTCCACTGGAGGAGGGGGCGATATGCAGAATTATCCGCCACTGTCACGCGCTTCAATCGTCCAAATAGAAGGCGCTTTTGCCGCCTGCTCGGCCGAGCGGCTGGCGTTGGCGCTGGTATTGTGGAACCCTGGCAACATGTGACGGAAGTTATTGTACCCGTCGTTGCCTTGCAAGCCAGGGTTTTGTTCTCTGGGTGCAACAGGCAGAAATAGACCAGAATTGGGAGGCAAAGTGAAAACAGGCGGTATCGATAGCAGCAGGATCGAGGCGATGATCGCGCAACTGAAGTCGGCGGCCACGCGGCCGGAGGCGAAAATACCGGCGATCCAGACCGAGATGCCGGCGGCGAAGGTGAATTTTGCCGATGCCTTCAAGAGCGCGCTGGACTCCGTGAGCGGCGCGCAAAAGGCTTCGTCGGCGCTGGGCCAGCGTTTTACCATGGGCGACGAAAAGGTCAACCTGTCGGATGTGATGGTATCGATGCAAAAGTCGAGCATCGAATTCCAGGCGACGGTGCAGGTGCGTAACAAGCTCGTATCGGCGTACCACGAGATCATGAATATGCAGGTGTAAACGTCGCACCAAAGCTACTGCGCGGCGCCCTTTGCGGCCTGCGATGCTCGCTGTACTTCAGTACAGCTGCGCGTCTCGGCCGCAAATCATCGCCGCTCGCTACGCTTTGGCGGGACGTTTGGTGGCCTTCAATTCTGCCTTACCCCAATCCAGCCATGCGCGCATTGCGCTCGCGTTCCAGCCGCGTGATATAGCGCTGCACGTGCGCCAGCATGCTGCGCGGCAGGTCGACGAACTGGCAGCCGAGGCGGCGGTTCAGTTTGTTGTTCAGCAGGGTCATGTCCAGCGAATTGCGAATTTGCAAAGTCGCGGTGACGATGCCGACGTCGGGCAAGTCGATGCGGCAGCCGGGATAGTCCCTGCCGATGGTCTCGCCCAGCATCAGTTTATTGTCGAGGATGGCGATGCCGCCGCAGCTGATGTCGGCCAGCGGGAACAGGGTGTCGGCGCCGCCCAGCGAAGGGGGCAGGGGAATCGAGACACGCACGGGGTTGCTCACGGGCGTCGTCATGCGGTAATACTCGCGCCGCTGCAAGCGGATCAGTGTTTCTGGAATGGCAATTTTCAAGGCGGGCGTGCCGTCGTAAGTGCACTCTTCCACGAGGGCGCTGGCAAACAGGATGCGGATCTTGTCGAGCGAGGTTTCAAACGAAATGCCCGTGGCGGACACCATGCGCCGGTTCTGGTCGGCGTTCACGGAACGGTCGAGGATGACGGTATTGTGGTCGGCATCGACTTCCAGGATGGACGTGACGCACACATCGGATTCACCGTGGATCAGCATGCGGATCAGCTGATTTTTTTCGCTGATGCCACGCAGCAAGGCGATGATTTCCCGCCGCGATTCCACTTCAAAATCATGCCAGTTTTCGAGGCCGGAATCCATAATATGTGCTTGCATTGATGCCTGTCTATGTATCGGTGAGGTTGACGCTGGTGTCGGGCGGCGGCGGGATCGGCCCGCCATTCGCAGATTCAATATGATATAACCAGGCCAGCAGTTCCGCAATCGCCCGATACAGGCCGGGCGGAATCTGGCGGTCCAGGTCGACATCCATCAGCAGCGCCACCAATTCCTTCGATTCATGCACGAACACGCCGTGTTCGCGCGCCGTGCTGATGATCTGGTCCGCGATCAGGCCGCTGCCCTTGGCCACCACCTTGGGCGCCGGCGTGCCGCTCTGGTAGGCCAGCGCGACGGCCGTCTGCGGCACCTTGCGCCTGGTGTCGTCAAGCATCGTCTTCTCCAGCAGCAGCGTCCGGCTTGCCGGCGATCGTCAACGACGACAATGGCCATCCCGCCGCGGCTAGCGACGCTTCGAGCCGCGCCGCATGCTGGCGCAAGGTGTCGGCGCTGCCTTCGCTGACCGCTTGCAGCTGGATGGCCACGCGGCCGCCCTGCAAGACCACGTGCGCGGCCAGGTCGCCCAGCAGGGGGAACTGGAAGCGCACATTGCTGCGCCAGGCCGTCGCTTCCTCGTCGGCCTCCGTGCCAGCGTGCTGCTGTCCTTCCGGCGCATCGCGGCTGATATCCCACTGCATCTTCTGGCCTGGCCAGGCTTCGCCTTGCCACTGCACGCGCGCCTGTTCGTGCGTATGCAGCTGCAAATTGATCAGTTGCGCCGATGCCAAATCGGTACCCGTCCTGGCCATGTCGCCCTGCGCCGCCTTCTGCATTTGCGGCTCCAGCAGCAGCGACGCCAGCGGGCGCTTGCCTTCGGCCCATTCGGCCACGTGCGATTCATAGAACAGGCCGCTGCTGCCGACCACATCGCGCAGATTCTGGGCCACTTGCGCCGGAGCGGCGCCCGGCGTGGCCATCAGCGGCGTCTTGCCGACCAGGGACAGGGGCGCGCCGGGCACGCTTTCGGCCTGGCTGAGCACGGTGCTGATGGCTCGCGCGGTGGTGCTCAGCTCGGGCGCGGGCGTGTCGCTGGCCAGGGCGGGCAGCAGGTTGGCGGGTGTCAGGGGCGCGCGGCTGAGCAGGGTGGCGGCCGTGCTGCTGGCGCGCGTGCCGGCCTGGGCGGCGCCTGCCTGGGGGCCGCGCAGATCGGTTGCCTCGGGCTCGGCTTCCGCGTCCGCATACGTCAGCAGGGCGCTGGCGGGCTGGTCGCGGTTATTGCCGATTTGAAAAGAGGGGCGGGGATTGATGCCGATCAAGGTCAGCGGGATTTCCGTGCCCGGCTGGGCGCCGGCGGGCAGCTGCATGCGGGCCGGCGTGCCGGCCACGCGCACGAGGAAGCTGCCGTCGCCCATGCGGGCCAGCACCTGTCCCTGCATGGATTTGCCGATGAGTCCCTGCAGCGAGCGTTGGAACTCTGCCTGGCGCGGATCGGCGACGGCATCGGCCACCCGCGTGGCCTTGACCGGGGTCAGGGGCGTCATGCCGATCGCATCCATCTTCGGCAACATGATAGCTGACCTTGCCCCGTATGCGCTTACGCGCCGTAGGCGTTGGCCAGGCGCCGCTCAGTGCCGGTGCTGTTGATCAGCTTGGACAATTGCGCCATCCACGGCAGGGTGAGGTCGCGGATCTTGCGGTCGTCTTCCAGGATCTGCTTGATCAGGGCAACCTTGCGCTGGCGGCCGGCGCTTTCCAGCACGACTTTTTCCTCGTTCGCCTTCAGCGTGGCTACATGCGCGCTGATGCGCTGTTCCAGCGCTTCGAGCTCATCCCAGTCGGCATTGGTGGCGGCGGTCACCATCTGACCCGTCAGGGTTTGCATGGCTTCGTAGGTGGTCAGGACTTCTTGATTGGTCATCATGGGTCAGGCGCTCGCAAGGCTGGGCATACGTTTCAGATCGGCACCGGGGGTGGCGGCGGGGGTGGCGCCTATGGCGTTCCAGGTTTCGCGCAGGTCGGTCAGCAGGCGCTGCACTTCTTCCAGCAGGGTAATGTCGTTGTTCAGGTTGGCCGTCAGCAGGCGCGCGCTCATGTATTCATACAGGGCGTCGAGGCCTTCGGCGATCTGGCCGCCCGCTTCCTTGTCCAGGCTGGCGCGCAAGCCATTGTCGATGATCTGGATGGCTTTCGAGATGGACTTGCCTTTTTCCGGCACATTGCCCGATTTCATGTGCATCTGCGCGCTGAGCACGGCCACCAGGGCGCCGTCGTACAGCATCACGATCAGCTTGTGCGGGGAGGCTGAAACGATGCCCGTTTCCAGGCCGACCTTGGCATAGGCGTTGACGCCGCGTTGTTGGGTTCCAAACATATGTTCTCCTGATGGTTGGGCTTAGCGGTTGGCGGCGATGGAGGCCAGCTGCTGGGTCAAATAAGTTTGCGTCGATGTCAATTTGCTCAGCGTCACGTCCAGGCGCGAATACTGGGCGCGGTAGCGCGCCTCGATGGTATTGAGCTTGTCGGCAAAGCGCTGGCGCTGGTCGGCCACATCCTTGATGCTGTTATTGATGCCCGTGGTGCGGCCCGTGATGAGGCCATCCGTGCCGAGGAAGGAGGCGGCCAGGTTGTTCAGCTGGTAGGCGTAGCCTTGCGAAAAGCTCACCGTGCCGCGGTCGCCCACGCCACCGCCCGTCACTTCGATCTTCAGGCCATCGGCTGGCGAACCGGGCGCGCCTGTCAAGGTCTGGCCCGAACCGATGACGGGCTGGCCGCCGATGGTGCCGGCTACGTCCGTCCCTTTGGTCGGGGTGATGCCAGCGCCGATCAGCGATTCCACGCCCGTACCGGTCACGCTGGCCACGGCCAGGTTAGAGACGGAGCCGTAACGGGCCGATGCCACCACCAGGCGGCCGCTGCCGTCGATGGATGCCGTCACGGACGAGCCGTTTTCGCTGAAACTCTTGACGCCGTTGATCGAGGACTGGATCATGCCGGCCAGCTGGGCAGGCGTGTAGTTGCCGGCAGGAATGGTCACGGTGGCCGTATTCTTGGCCGCCGCAGGGTCCGTGTCGTTCAGGGTGACGCTCCAGGTCGTATCGCTGGCGATCGTCGTCGATGCCGGCAAGGTCAGGGCGCCGCTCAGTGTGCCCTGGCTGGCCATGTTGGTGATGTTCAGCGCATACGCGCCTGGCTTGGTGGCGGCCGTCGAGCTGGTGAAGCTGACGTTGCTGTCCGTAGTTTTACCCAAGGCTGAAAAGAGGCCGGCCACGTCCGAGAAGTTGGCGCTGATGGCCTTGTCCAATATGGCCGAGTCCAGCACCAGGCTGCCGTCTTTCTGGAAGGTGATGCCGACCTGGTCCAGGGTCTTCAGGTTGCCCGTCAGGCCGCTGATCGATGTGCTCAGCTGCTTGCGCAGCTGCGACTGGATCGATTGCGTGGTCGAATCGCCAAGCATGACGCCAGCCTGCTTGGTCTCCGCATTGTAGGACGTCATCTTGGAAATCGACGCGTTCAGGTCGTTGTAGGCCTTGACGAAGGCGGTGACGCTGGTCTTGACCGTCGAGGTGTCTTTCGACACGGACAAGGAACTGCTGCCCACTTTCAGCACGTTCAAGGTCACGCCTTCGATGGCGCTGTCGATGCTGTTCGAGCTGTTCGTGATGGGGATGCCGTTGACGCTGAGCATGGTGTTTTGCGCGGCGCTGTTCTGCTTCAGGTTTTGCGTGCCCGACGCGTCGTACGACAGCAAGTCGCTCAGCGCGCTGTCGGCGGGCTGGCCATCGCTGCCGCTGAGCGAAATTTTCATGCTCGAATTGGCACCGGACTTTGCCGAGCTCAGCACCAGATGGTGCGGCTTGTCCGAACCATCGGAAACAATGCTGGCGGTCACGCCCAGGCCCGCATTATTGATGGCATCGCGGATGCCTTGCAGCGAGTTATTGGTGGCGTCGATGACTACCGTGCCCGTCGCCTGCGTGGCATCCTGGGTAAAGCTGCTGCCGATATACGCGCCGCCCGCGCCAGCCGTCAGGCCGGCGGCGGCCGGATTGCTGCCGGCAACCGTGATGGGGCTGCCATTGGTCGAGCTGAGCGTGATCGAGCTGGCGACGTTGACGTTGAAGCCCGTGTTGGTGGCCGTGGACGCATGGCCGATGCCGCCCTTGACGTCGCCCGTGACGACTTCTTCGATCTGGATATTCGTGCCGTCGGCGCGCGTAAATTGCAAGGTGCCGTCGGCAGCCTTGCCGCTGACGGTAATGTTGGCTTCGGCCAGCGCATTCGAGATGGCGTTCGGGCCGGCCAGGGTGGTGTCGAGCGAGGCGCCCGTGATGCCTGCGCCGGCACCCACGCCATTGCCCTGCGTAACGATATTGATGCCGCCGACAGACAGCGAATAAGTGCCATCGGCGCCCGTGGCAACATTGCCGTAGCCGGCGAACAGGGTGGCGCTGCTGGCGGCCGGCTGTGCCGTGGCCGTCACGCCCGTGGTGCTGCTCTTGGCATTGATGGCTTCGGCCAGCGCGCGCGCGCTCTTGGTCGTGCTATCGGTGGGAATGGCCGTGCCATTCAGGCTCAGGGAACCGTTGCTGATGCCGTTTTGCAAAGTCGCGCCGCTGAGCGCCGTGCCGTTCATGCCGAAGGTGCCGCCGGCAACTTTACCGAGCTGGAAGGAAATGGTTGTCTTGGCGCCCGAGCCGATGGTGGAAATCTTGCTGGCGTAGCCGGCCGAGGTCAAGGTTTGCGACTGCGCCAGCTGGCTGACATTGATATTGTAATTGCCGGCCACGGCCTTGGCGCCAGCCGAAGCCGTAAACACCAGCGGGTCGCCGGGACTGGCCGAGACGGCGCGGAAATTATTGCTGTTGCTCAGGCCGGAGAGCGACGTCTGGAACGCGCCCACGGCGCCGCTCAGGGTGCCCAGCGCACTCAACTTGGCCTGGTAGGACGCGGTTTTCTTGTCATAGCCTGCCAGGGGCGCCGATTCGGAGGTCATCAGCTTTTCGATGATGGCATTCACGTCCAGGATGCTGTTGCCGATGCCCGGGGAGGATAAGGTTGGTGCGATGGCCACTGTCTGCTCCTAGGAAAACACTAATATAAGCTGTTATCGGCAGAATCAATCAGGACTTGAGAGGGGGTTTTATGGTCCTGTTTTCAGCTGGCTGAAAAGCCGGACGGGAATGACAGGATTTTGTTATGTGAAATACATTAAAAACAGGGCCAGTCCAGAAGTGACTGGCTGGCCCTTGCTCGCGGTTCCGTTGCTATGTTGCTATATTGCACTGGCCCTGCGCTTGCGGTCGGCATAGGCTCACGCGCTCTGGCTGATCAGCTGGCCTTTTGCCGAGGCAAATGACTTGGCGATTTCCAGCGCTTCCCGGGTGGGGATCTGGCGCAGGACTTCCTGCGTTTCCTGGTCGATCACTTTGACCACGGTGCGCTGGCTGTCTTCGTCGATGGAAAATTGCAAGCCCTGGGTCTTGACCTGCGGCGACTGATTCAGCTCCGAGACAGCCTGGTCCAGTTCTTCCCGGCTCGGTTCCTTGGCTTTGCTGGCCGTCGCGTCGCTGTCGTTGTTCGTGCTGCGTACCGCCTGCGGGCGTGCGGTGGCCGGCTCCGCGGATGGGTAGTTCTTGTCGATGCGCGCTGCGGAGGCGGCAGCTATGGTGTCGATAGTCATGTTGCTCCCCTAGTGAAAATTCCCCTGCCGAAGAAATCCGGCAGGGGAACCTGAGTCCAGCGATGTGGCGTTGCTAATCGAAGATTAGCCGCGCAGCAGGCTCAGCACGCCGTTTGGCAGCGAGTTTGCCTGTGCCAGCATGGCGGTACCAGCTTGTTGCAGGATCTGGCCACGGGTCAGGCTGGCCGTTTCTGCAGCAAAGTCGGTATCGACGATGCGGCTGCGCGATGCGGACAGGTTTTCCGTCGTCGATTGCAGGTTGCTGATCGCCGAGGAGAAGCGCGATTGCAAAGCACCGTACTGGGCGCGTTGGCTGTTGACCGTGGACAAGGCTGCATCCGTGATCTTCAATGCCAGCTGGGCGCCTTCAAACGTGGTCACGTCCAGCGTGGCAACCGATTTCAGGGCCGAACCCTGGTTGGCGCCAACAGCGGCGGCACCCGTCAGTTTCAGGCCGGTTGCGGCCGTTTCGCTGACCGAGAAGCTGCTGTCGCCGTCGAAGGTGACGCGGCCGTTAGCGACTGCAACACCGCTGGCGGTCGAAGCATCGGCACCAGCAGTAGCCAGTTTCACGCCTTTTTCATCGTAGGTCGATACATTCAGCTTGGTGTTCACCTGGGTATTGCTGATCTTGATGTCCGCGCCGCTAGCGTTGGTCAACTTGATGCCTTGGCTGACCGAGTCATACTGGGCGGTCACGCCGGTTTTTGCCGTTTGCGCATTGATCGCGTTGATGCCTGCGGCATAGTCGGCAGCCGTATTGGCCGAACCCGTTACAGCGAACGATACGGTGACAGCATCGGTCGGAGCCGTATTGTCCGAATTGATCTTGAACGAATATGCTTCAGCGTTCAGGCCCAGGTTGACATCGGTACGGGCATCTGCCGTCACGCCGGTGTTGGCCGTCTTGGCGTTCACGGCGGCAGCGATCGACTTGGCCGACGAGGTGGTCGTGGTGTCGACGGTGGCGGCGCCAAACTTGCCCGAGATTGCCAGCTTGCCGGAAGCGAGAGCGCCGCTGGCCGTCGTTGCTTGCACTGCAGCATTTTCCACGCGGTTGTTGCCGTAGGTGCTGGTCAGAAAGTTCGCGCCATTGGCCGAAATCAGTTGGTTGGCATCTGCGCCGACCTGGAAGTTGGCCGTACCCATCGTGCCGTCCAGCAAAGCCTGGCCGTTGAACGAGGTGGTGGTGGCGATACGGTTCAGTTCCGAGTTCAGCTGGCCGACTTCGGTTTGCAGCGCTTGACGGTCGCTGGCCGAGTTGGTGGCGTTCGACGATTGCACGGCCAGTTGGCGGATGCGTTGCAGGATGTCGCCCGAGCTCGACAGTGCGCCTTCAGCCGTTTGGGCCAGCGACACGCCGTCATTGGCGTTGCGGGTTGCTTGCGTCATGCCGTTGATTTGCGACGTCATGCGGTCGGAAATCGACAGGCCGGCGGCATCGTCTTTGGCGCTGTTAATACGCAGACCGGAGGACAGGCGTTGCAGCGAGGTGCTCAAGGCCGATTGCGAGGTCGACAGGTTGCGTTGCGAGTTCAGGGAAGCGATGTTGGTGTTAATTACTGCAGCCATTTTAATTCTCCAGACAGGTACTACATTGCGCTATGTGCTAGTCACGTTGGTCTGCCTCTGTACTTTGAAGCAATCAAACCGTCGTTGTAATGTTTATCGGTGGCTGCCTGAAAAAGTTGATAGGGAAAAACATTCTTTATTTTATTTTTTTACCCTCATTTTTCCCTGCTGCGGCACGCTAAACGACAGGGGCGGGAAAAACTTGAGGGTGGAAAAATGTTTATTTTCACTACTTTGCGCGCCGGCTTTCCTTGTCCAGCAGTCATGCCAGTCAGCGTTATCGTTCTGCAAAGCATCTATAAGCACCGCCTTTCCCCCCATACTCCTCGTCTTGGCGCGTGGCATAGCTGGTAATATTGTTACCAAATTGCACATTCCGCCTGCCGTGGCTGTCGTGGCAGCGCGATCTGGCCTAACTTCGAGCTTTTATGATAACGACTGATATGGACGCAAACAGCTCTGCCGCCGTGCCGCTGCCGCAAGACGTGACACAGACCATCAATGCGGCGCTGGACATGGCGCAGCAGCATTTGCGTGACGACGAGCTGGACGTTGCCGCACAACTGTTCCTGGCGGTCCTGGAGCTGGCGCCGCAGGAACCATTTGCCAATCGCCAACTCGGCTTGTTGTCCATGCGGGTTGGAGATGCGGCCGCTGCCGTGCCTTACTTTGCTGTCGTACTCGCGGCGCAACCTGAACAATCCACGAGCTGGCTCGACTATATTGAAGCGCTGATCCTGTCTGGTCAGCATGAAACGGCACAGCCCATGCTGGCGTTGGGGCGCCAGCATGGGCTCGATAGCCTGGATACGGACCGCTTGCAACAGGCATTGACCTTGCGCATGAATGGCATACCCGATGCGACAGCAACGCAGCCGGTGCCGCAAGAGACGCCGGCCGAGTCCGATCAGCCGGTCAATGCCCGTATGAATGTCCTATTCAATCAGCAGCGCTATCCGGAACTGGAACGCGAGGCGCGCGCGCTGACCCGCCGCAAGGCGAATGACGGCGTGGCCTGGAAGATGCTGGGACTGGCCTTGTTGATGCAGGGACACCTCCGCTCTGCACTGCCATGTATACAAAAGGCCATCCGGCTATTGCCGCGCGATGTGGAAGTGCAGAACAACATGGGACTGGTTCTGCAGGAATTGGGGCGGCTCGGCCCGGCGGAGCTCAGCTATCGCCGGGCGATCACCATGATGCCCGAGTTTTTCAGTGCCCATAGCAACTTGCTGATGCTGCAAAGTTACAGCGCCACGAGCGCCACTGGCCGCCATCTGGCCGAAGCCAAGCGTTACGGCAAAGCCGTGGCTTCCAGTGCCAGCAAGCCTTTCGAAACCTGGTCCTGCCGGCGCGACGCCGCGCGCTTGCGCATCGGCATCGTCTCGGGCGACCTGCGCAAGCATCCGGTCGGCTATTTTTTGGAAAGCATGCTGGCATCGCTGAACACGCGGCGAGTCGAACTGATCGCCTATCCCACCGTCATCAAGGTCGATGAGCTGACCGACCGCATTGCTCCTTATTTCTCCGCCTGGCGCCCCATTGTCGACAAGACAGACGAAGAGGCCGCGAAAATGATCGAAGCCGATGGCGTGCATGTCTTGCTCGACCTGGCCGGCCACACGGCCGATAACCGCCTGCCGCTGTTTGCCTGGCGGCCCGCCCCCGTGCAAGCCACCTGGCTCGGCTATTTCGCCACCACGGGCGTGCAGCAGATGGATTACCTGCTGGGCGACCGCTTTGTCGCGCCGCTGGAAGAGAGCGGGGCGTTCACGGAAACGCTGTGGCATATGCCGGACAGCTATCTTTGCTTCAGTCCGCCGGCCTTTGATATTTCCGTCAGCCCCTTGCCCGCCCTGGAAAACGGCTTTGTCACGTTTGCCTGCTTCAATAAACTGAACAAGATGAATGATGGCGTGGTGGCCGTGTGGGCTAGAGTGCTGCACGCCGTGCCCGGTTCCCGATTGCTGCTGCGAGCGCTGCAATTGAGTGACGCCGCCGTACGCAGCCGTACCATTGCCCGTTTTGCCAGTTGCGGCATCGGCGCCGAACGCTTGCAACTGGAAGGCGCCTTGCCGCGCGCCGAGCTGCTGGCCGCCTACCAGCAAGCCGACATCGTGCTCGATCCCTTCCCGTATCCAGGCGGCACTACCAGCATGGAAGCATTATGGATGGGTCTCCCCATCGTCACGCGTTGTGGTGAAAGTTTCCTGTCGCACCTGGGCGAGTCGATCATGCACAATGCGGGCTTGCCGGACTGGGTCGCCGCGGGTGATGATGAATATGTGGCCATTGCAGCCGAGAAGGCCGGCGACCTGGCGCAGCTGGCGGCCCTGCGCGCCGGCTTGCGCGAGCAGGTGCTGGCCTCGCCCCTGTACGACGCGCCCCGCTTTGCGCGCCATTTCGAAGACGCCATGTGGGGCATGTGGCAGGCGCGGATGGCTGTGATTGATAACGTAGGAGAACAATGATGGCCCGTACCACCCTGATTACCGGCGGCGCCGGCTTCCTCGGCTCGCACCTGTGCGACCGCATGATCGCCGATGGCCACGATGTGCTGTGCGTGGATAATTTCTACACGGGCAGCAAGGACAATATCCGCCACCTGCTGGGCCACAAGCGCTTCGAGCTGCTGCGCCACGACGTCTGGCTGCCGCTGTACGTGGAAGTGGACCGCATCTACAACCTGGCTTGCCCGGCCAGTCCCGTGCATTACCAGAACGACCCCACATCGACCACCAAGACCTCGGTGCTGGGCGCCATCAACATGCTGGGCCTGGCCAAGCGCAAGCGCGCGCGCATCCTGCAGGCGTCCACCTCGGAAGTGTATGGCGACCCGCAGGTGCATCCGCAGCGCGAGGATTACTGGGGCCACGTCAACCCGATCGGTCCGCGCGCCTGCTACGACGAGGGCAAGCGCTGCGCGGAAACCCTGTTTTTCGATTATCACCGCCAGTCGGCCGTGGATATCCGCGTCGTGCGCATCTTTAATACCTATGGCCCGCGCATGCATCCGAACGACGGCCGCGTCGTCAGCAACTTCATCGTGCAGGCGCTGCGCGGCGATCCGATCACCCTGTACGGCGACGGCCAGCAGACGCGCTCGTTCTGCTATGTCGACGACCTGATCGAAGGCATGGTCCGCATGATGAACCAGACGCAGGAAATCGGCCCCATGAATCTGGGCAATCCCGCCGAATTCACCATCCGCGAACTGGCCGAACTGGTGCTGCGCCTGACGGAATCGAAAAGCGAACTGGTCTTCCGCCCCTTGCCGGCCGACGACCCCGTGCGCCGCCAGCCCGATATCGCCAAGGCGCGCGCCGCCCTGGAATGGGAGCCGACGGTGAGCCTGCATGATGGATTGAAAGAAACCATCGCCTACTTCAAGAAAGTGATCTTTGCATGAAACAGCAATTGCTCCCGGCAGTGTGCCCGGTCTGCGCCCACACGGTGGCGGCAGCGTTTTTTGATGGCGGCCAGCAAGCCCTGGCTACCCTGGGCTGGCCGGCCAGCGCGGCCGAAGCGCAGGCAATGGCCGTGCAGCCGCACGATTTCGTGCAGTGCCCGCAGTGCACGCACGTATGGAACCGCGCGTTTTCCTATGACGCCATTCCCTACCAAAACAATCCTAACCGCATGTTCAACAAGGGCGGCATCTGGAAAGGCCACCTGGCCGATACGCGCGACGTGCTGCTGGCCCAGTTGCCGGCTTCGCCCACGGTGATCGACATCGGTTGCGGCGAAGGCCATTTCGTGCGCGCGCTGGCCGATGCCCGCAGCGAGCAGGGCCGTTTCATCGGTTTCGACCCGAATGCCACGCCGGAAACGGGCCGCGGCGTGGAGTTTCACGCGCGCTATTTCCAGCCGCTGCAGGACCTGCCCGAGTTCGCGCCTGATGCGCTGGTGATCCGCCATGTGCTGGAACACTTGACCGATCCGGCCGCGCTGGTGGAGCAGATGGCGTGGGCCGCCTCCCGTTCGGACAAGCCTTGCTGGCTGTTTGCCGAAGTGCCGTGCATTGACCGGGTCTTCGCCACGGGCCGCCTGGCCGATTTCTTCTATGAACACATGTCGCATTTCACGACGGAATCGTTCCGTACCCTGATGCAGCGGGCTGGCGAGGTGGTGCAGCTGGCGCATGGCTATGACGGCGAAGTCGTGTATGCGCTGGTGCGCCTGCAGATTCCGAAGGCCCTGCGCGAGCAGGCGCGCCACAGCAATGCGTTTGCCGTCGCCGCCCAGCGCAGCCGCAAGACCATTGCCGCCCAGCTCGATACCTTGGCCAGCGGCGGCCAGCGCGTGGCCATCTGGGGCGGCACGGGCAAGGCCGCCGCCTTCATGCACCAGTTCGGCGCTGACGCGCAGCGCTTCCCGCTGGTGGTCGATTCCGACCCGGACAAGGCCGGCACCTTCGTGCCGGGCCTGGGCCAGCAAATCGTCTACCGCGACGTGCTGAAAACAGATCCCGTCGACGTGGTCATCATCCCCACGCAGTGGCGCGCGCGCGATATCGCGGCGGAAATGGCGCGCGAGGGCATTATCGCCAAGTCCATCCTGATCGAGCACGAAGGCGGCTTGATCGATTTCTTTGCCGACGAGCATCCTTACCGCTGATGTTCCCCGCCAGGTGCCCAGCTGGCGCCGGAATGCAAAAATGCCGCTCGATGAGCGGCATTTTTATTGGCGCGTACCGCTTGAAGTGGTTCAGTCCGCCACCACCACGCGGTTCTTGCCCGTCTGCTTGGCCTGGTACATGGCGCGGTCGGCGCGCTTGACCAGTTCGGCCTGGTCTTCGTTGGGCAGGCGCAGGGCCACGCCGGCGGAAAAGGTGATCAGGACTTTCTCGTTGTCGTGCAGGAAGAAATGCCGGGTCAGCTCGCGCTGCAAGCGCGTCATCGTCGACGAGGCCGCCTCGACCGTGGTTTCCGGCAGCAGGATGAGGAATTCCTCGCCGCCGAAGCGGGCGATGACGTCCATCGAGCGCAGTGTTTCCTTGACGATTTTGACCAGGTGTTTCAAAGCGGCATCGCCGGCCAGGTGGCCATAGGTGTCGTTCAGTCGCTTGAAGTCGTCCAGGTCCAGCATGGCGATGCACAGCGGCGTGCCGCGGCGGTCGGAGCGGGCCGTCTCGCGTTCGAACACGTCGTCCAGGCCACGGCGGTTCAGGCTGCCTGTCAGCTGATCTTCCCGCACCAGTTCGCTCATGTGCTGGAGCTTTGCTTCCAGGGTGTGGATGCGCTGTTCCGCATCCTGCACTTCCTGGCGCGCCAGCACCATCTTGTCGCGTGCGCGCAAGGCCTCGTTCTGCACCATGCGCGTTTCGCGCAGGACTTCGTCGAGAACGCTGTTCAGTTCGCTGATATTTTCCGCCTGGCTGATCTTTTCCGAATAGCCGCCGATCTTTTCATGGAAGTCGCCCGTGCTGGCCGCCACTTGTCCCAGGCGGTCGATGAAGGTCATCATCATGTTCTTGACCGTCAGCTTGACGTCGGACAAGCTGTGCTTGAGCTGGCTTTGCTTGTAGATGACTTCTTTCAGGCTGCGCGTGGCGTCTTCCAGCGCGCGCTGGTCGAGCGGGCCGGCGATCAGGTTTTGCACGGCATCGACCTGGCCGCGCAGCCAGCTGTCGTCGTCCAGCAATTGGCTGACGTTGTCGAGCAGCAGCTTGAACAGGCGCAGCAGCAATTCCTGCTGCTCGGCCGTGTCGCCGCTTTTCAGTTCGATCTGGTAGCACAGCTGCTTCAGGCGCAGGGCCGCTTCGTTCAGCGCTTCTTCCGTATGGGCCTGCTTGATGGCCGCGCCCAGCGATTCGGCCTCTTCCACCAGCGCGGGCGTGCCCGTCAGCAAGGTGGCGACGGCAAAGCCCAGGGTACGGCTGAGCAATTCACGCAGGGTGCGCGTCTGTTCGCCGTCCGGCAGGGGCGGCAATTCGATGCCGCCGCCTTTCTTGACCTGTTTCTCCGCCAGCTGCGCCAGGGTGCGCGCATAGCTGTCCCAGTCGCGCGCCTTCAGGGCGCGCTGGAAACGCTTGCCAAAGTCGCCCAGTTCGCCCGCCGATTCGCTCATCTTGGCGGCGAATTGCGTCAGCACGTTTTCCGCGCCGCTCTCCGTGGGGGCGCTGGCGGCCAGCACCGCTCCCGGCGCAGCTGGCGTCTCGGCCGGTTCGCTGATGCCGGCGATTTCATTGTAGATATCGCGGTAGGCGCTCGGCGTCGGGGCGATGCGGCGCGTGGCCAGGCGGCGAAACGCTTCGCGGGCGATATCGGCCGGGTTCATCGCCGCGGCGGCGGTATTCGTGGCGCCAGCGGGAGCGCTTGCTGGTGAAGATGGCAATTTACTGGACATGTAGGCACAGCCTTTTCAGATATTTCTCATTATCCCCATGATATGCGAGTTGGCAAAGAACTTATTGTGCGAGAAGCAAGGAGAAGTCCTGTCAATTCGCCCGATGCCAGCGGGCATGCCGCTTTGCCGTCAATCCACCAGCTGGTTGCGGATGGCGTAATGCGTCAGTTCCGCGCTGTTCTTGAGTTTCATCTTGACCAGCAAGCGGGCACGGTATTCGCTGACGGTTTTCACGGACAATTTCAGTTCCTCGGCGATGGCGCCAACGGCCTTGCCCGAGGCGATCATGACGAGGGTCTGGTATTCGCGGTCCGACAAGGTGTCGTGCAAGGCCGTTTCGTGGTCTTCGCCCACCGTGTTGGCCAGTTCCTGGGCCAGCGAGGCGCTGATGTATTTCAAACCCTGCGCCACTTGGCGGATGGCCGTGACCAGCTCGCGCGGCGCGCTCTGTTTCGTCAGGTAGCCGGCCGCGCCCGCCTTGAGCGAACGGATGGCGTACTGGTCTTCGCGGTGCATGGACAGCATCAGCACGGCCAGTTCCGGTTTTTCCTTCTTGATCTGCTTGAGCACCTCGATGCCGCTGCGGTCGGGCAGGGAGATGTCGAGCAGCAATACCTGGCATTTCGAGCCGCGGAACAGTTTGATGGCGTCGTGGCCATTTTCGGCTTCGCCGGCCACGATGATGTCCTTCGTGTCGGCGAGGATTTGCTTCAAGCCTTCGCGCACGATCGCGTGATCGTCGGCGATGAATACCCGGATGGTGGCTTTTTCTTTCATGACTGCGTTGTTTCCTATCTAATTCACCCACTAGGCCGCGTCTGACGGCGGCCCGCTGTGCGCTGGCGCACTGGCTGCAGCCGCTATTATCGCCTCTCGCGCCGTGGTCAGCCGGATTTTTATGCTCAGGATGGTGCCGCCATCGGGCCCGTCCATCAGGCTCAAGGTGCCGCCCAGCGCGCTGGCCCGTTCGGCCATGCCGCGGATGCCGAACGACTGCGGCTTGGCGCGGTCGGACAGGCGCATGCCGACGCCATTGTCGGCGATCGACAGGCTGATATGCTGGCGCTGCCGGGCCAGGCGCACGCTGACCTTGCTCGCTTGCGCATGCTTGGCGATATTCGTCAGCGCCTCCTGGGCGATGCGGAACAGGCTGGTCGCCTGGTCGAGCTCCAGTTCGATGTGCTGGCGGTTGGAAATGAACTGGCATTCGATGCCGGCCTGGCGCGCGAATTCCTTGACTTGCCAGTCCAGCGCGGCGACCAGGCCCAGGTCCAGCATGGAGGGGCGCAAGTCCAGCGAAATGCGGTGCACGGCGTCGATGCTGCGGTCGACCAGGGCGTCGACATAGTCGGCTTTTTCCTGCAGTTGCGGGTCGTCCGGCGGCAGGCGGCGCGCCAGCATGGCCAAGGCCATCTTGATGGCCGTCAAGTTGCCGCCCAGGTCATCGTGCAATTCGCGCGCCAGGCGCGTGCGTTCGTGCTCCTTGACCTTGTCGATATGCGCCGTCAGCTCGGCCAGGCGGGCGCGCGACTGGCGCACTTCGATCTGCTCGAGCCGGCTTTCCGTGATATTCGTCATGATGCCTTCCCACTGCACCGTGCCGTCGGCCAGCGCGCGCGGCGTGGAGCGCAGGTTGATCCATTTGACGTCCTTCCAGGCATCGATCCAGATGCGGCCTTCCCAGTTCCAGCTCCACAAGGCGTTTTTTGAGGCCTGCATCGATTCCAGATACGAGGCGCGGTCGTCGGCCAGGATCAACTGGTAAAACAGTTCCGGGCGCGCGTGCAGCTGTGCCGGGCTCAGACCCAGCAGGGCCTGGCAACCGTCGCTCAGGTAGGCAAAGGACGCCCGTCCATCCGCATGCAGGCAGAACTGGTACACGAGGCCCGGCGTGTTCGACACGATGGCGTTGAAGCGCGACTGCACCTGCGCCAGAGCGGCGGCCGTCGCTTGCGGCGTGCGCAAGTCTTCGCCTTCGGCCAGGATCAGGGAGCGCCCCTGGCGGCTGGCGCGCGACAACTGCAGGCTGAGCGAATACAGGCTGCCATCGCGGCGGCGCTGCTGCACGTGCAGCCGGGCTTGCGAGCCGATGCTGTCGTCGAGGGTGGCCAGCACGGCGGCCAGTTGCTGCGCGTCGAGCTGCGGCGCCAGGGTGAAGGGCGTCATCGCCAGCAATTGCTTGCGCGCGTACTGCAAGTTGTCGCAGGCGGCATCGTTGGCATCCAGCAATTGCAAGCTGGCCGCATCAAACAGGTAGATTTCAGGCGCCGCCGCGCGCAGGGCGGGCGCCAGCCGGGGCGTGTCGTGCATGGAGTTGCCTTTCTTCATCAGCGGCGGGCGCGCCAGAAGGCGGCGAAGCGGCGCAGGACCCTGGCCGGGCGCGAATTATGGCGTCCTGGCGTGCCCTTGCGCAAGCGTTGCCACCAGGCACGGCGGGCGCGGCCCAGCGCGGCCGACAGCCGGCTGACTCGGCGCCATGGCCGCGTGGCGCGCAGGCGGGCGATCCAGCGATCCTTGGTTTCCATGAACAAGCCATGCCAGCGCGCAAACCACGGCAAGGTCAACAGGGTAGGGCGCGTCAGGCTGTACAGGCGCGCCACGGCGGCCGCGCCGCCCAGCTTGGCGATGACGATCACGCCGATGCCGGAAAACGCATGGCCGCGCGCGATCGCCAGCAGGGCCAGCAGCTTGACGGGAAACAGCAGCACGGCCGGCAGCACGAAGATGGCCAGCGCCCAGTACGGCGGCAGGCGCTTGATCCACGCTTCGAGCGCATGCAGGGGCGGAAATTGCGCGATCACCTGCATGATGCGCGCGCCTGTCGCCCACAGCCATTCCTCGATCAGCAGGAAGATGGCGGCCAGGTAGACCAGCGGCGCGAACAGCCAGCGCCTGACTCTGTAGAATTTTTTCATCCGTCTCCGTGTGCGGCCCACGTTTGCCGCGTTTGCCACGATGATACGTCAAAAAAGCCCGTTTGCCCCCGCATCCCGTGTGCCCGCGGCTCCCTGGCGGGGCTACAATAGACAGATGAATAAAGCCTTTGTAAAAGAATCCGACAACGACGACGATGAAGAAGCGGCCGCGCTGGCGCTGGCCATTCCCGCCGGCGCCAAGAACTACATCACGCCGGCCGGTTACCAGCGCATCAAGGAAGAGCTGCTGCAGCTGATCGACGTCGACCGTCCGGAAGTGGTGCGCATCGTCCATTGGGCGGCGTCGAATGGCGACCGTTCGGAAAATGGCGACTACATCTACGGCAAGCGCCGACTGCGCGAAATCGACCGCCGCATCCGCTTCCTCACCAAGCGCATGGACCTGGCCGCCATCGTCGACCCCAGCGTGCACCATGGCAACGACCAGGTGTTTTTCGGCGCCACGGTAACCTACCGCACCAGCGACGGCGAAACGCACACCATCACCATCGTCGGCATCGACGAGTTCGATCCCCTGAACGGCAAGATCAGCTGGGTCTCGCCCATGGCCCGCACCATCACCAAGGCGCGCGAAGGCGACGTGATCACCCTCACCACGCCACTGGGCGAGCAGGAACTGGAATTGCTGGAAGTGACGTATCCGGCACCTGGGGGAGCTTGAAGTGATGCGGGAAGCATGAAAAAACGGCTGGGCAGAGAATCTGGCCAGCCGTTTTTTAATTGCGCTCGCGCAGGATGCGGTTGACGCCCGCGACGCGCCGCACATTGCGCAGCAGGGCGGCCAGGTGGACCCTGTCCTTGACTTGCACGGTGAAGCGCAGCTGGTCGAGGACGTTGTCCTTGTCTTCGTCCATGCCCACATAGATGATGTTGGCGTCGGATTCGCCGATTTCGGCGGCGACTCTGGCGAGGATGCCCCGTTCGCTGTTGATCAGCACCTTGATGCGGCAGTCGAAGCGGCGGTTCAGTTCGGTTCCCCAGCGCACGGCGATCCAGCGGTCCGGTTCCTTGGCGCGCTGGCGTTTCGCTTGCGAGCAGTCGCTGGTGTGGACGAGCAAGCCCTGGTCGCGGCGCAGCTGGCCGATGATCTGGTCGCCAGGGATCGGCAAGCAGCATGGCGCCAGTTGCACGGAGACGCCTTCGCTGCCGCAGATGGTGACAGGGTCGAGCTCGCTGCCGCTGTTGTGTTCCACGGGCATGCTGGCCGCTTCGCCGCCGATCAAACCAAAAATGTGGCGCGCCACCAGGGTGGCCATGCGCTTGCCGATGCCGATGTCCGCGTACAACTCGTCCATGGAATTGGCGCTCGATTCGTTGAGCAGGCGTTCGACCAATGGCGCTTGCAGGTCGGCGTCGATGTTCAGGGTGTGCAGCGCTTGCGACAGCAATTGCTGGCCCAGGGCGATCGATTCGGGCAGGTTGATCGTGCGCAAATGGTGGCGGATGGCCGAACGGGCCTTGCCGGTGCGCACGAACGACAGCCACGTCGGGCTGGGGCGCGACGAGGAATCGGTGATGATTTCCACGATGTCGCCATTGTGCAGCTCGGTGCGCAGGGGCGAGGTTTCGTTGTTGATCTTGACGGCCACGGTCTGGTCGCCGATGCCCGTGTGGATCGAGTAGGCGAAGTCGATGGCCGTGGCGCCGCGCGGCAGGGCGATGATCTTCGACTTCGGCGTAAACACGTAGACGGAATCGGGGAACAGGTCGACCTTGACGTGTTCGAGGAATTCGGCCGAGTCGCCCGTCTGCTGCTGGATGTCGAGCAGGGATTGCAGCCACGCATGGGTGCGCTGCTGCAGGTCGGACGGGTTCGATTCGCCGCTCTTGTACAGCCAGTGCGCCGCCACGCCAGACTCGGCCGTGCGGTGCATTTCCTGCGTGCGGATCTGGAATTCCACGGGCGTGCCGTACGGGCCGATGACGGTCGTGTGCAGCGACTGGTAGCCGTTCAGCTTGCGGATCGCGATGTAATCCTTGAACTTGCCCGGCATCGGCTTGTACAGGCTGTGCAGGGTGCCCAGGGTCACGTAACAGTCGGCAAAGCTGCTCACCACCACGCGGAAGCCATACACGTCCAGCACTTGCGAGAACGACAAATGCTTGCTGCGCATCTTTTTATAGATGTCGTACAGCGTCTTTTCGCGGCCCGTGACGTCGGCCTCGAGCTCGGCCATGGACAAGGTGCTTTTCACCGCTTCCATGATCTTGTTGACCACTTCGCGCCGGTTGCCGCGCGCCGCCTTGACGGCTTTCGCCAGCGTGCGGTAGCGCATCGGGTACAGGTGCGAGAACGACAGGTCCTGCAGTTCGTGGTAGATGTTGTTCAGGCCGAGGCGGTGCGCGATCGGCACGTACACTTCCATGGTCTCGCTGGCGATGCGGCGCTTTTTTGCCGCCGTCATGAAGTCCAGCGTGCGCATATTGTGCAGGCGGTCGGCCAGCTTGATGAGGATCACGCGCACGTCGGAGGCCATGGCCAGCAGCATCTTGCGGAAGTTTTCCGCCTGCGCTTCGATCTGGCTCTGGAATTCGATCTTTTCCAGCTTCGACAGGCCGTCGACCAGGTGCGCCACGGGGGCGCCGAAGCGCTCGATCAATTCATCCTTCTTGACGTCCTGGTCTTCCATCACGTCGTGCAGCAGGGCGGCCATGATGGCTTGCGCGTCGAGCTTCCAGTCGGCGCAGATTTCGGCGACGGCGATCGGGTGCGAGATATACGGCTCGCCCGAGCGGCGCATCTGGCCCAGGTGCATTTCGTCGGAGAAGCGGTAGGCTTCCTTGACTTTTTTCAGGTCGGCAGGAGACAGGTATTCGGCCAGCTTGTCGGCCAGGTGGCTGACGGAAGCCACGCCGAGGGCTGGCGCTGGCGGTACTGCGGGGGTGTTGCTGCCGGACGTGCCGGCGCCGGGCGCGGAAGCGCCCTGCGATTTTGCCGCCTGGCGCGGGGCCAGGGGCGGCAGTGCTGCGGAAGTCGTGTCGGCTGGGGTCAGACTCATAAAACGTCGCGTTGCTTCACAGTGTGAATAAAGGATACGGTAGAACCAGGGGTCAGCACTGTTCCGGCACGCGGGTTCCCAATTACATCGGGACCTTTTTCAGCATTTCGATGCCGACTTTACCGGCAGCGATTTCACGCAGTGCGACAACGGTAGGCTTGTCCTTGGCTTCCACCTTAGGGGTGTGGCCTTGCAACAACTGACGTGCGCGATAAGTCGCAGCCAGGGTCAGCTGGAAACGGTTAGGGATCTGCTTCAGGCAATCTTCGATTGTGATACGGGCCATAGTAACTCCTAAATTTGTGTGCGTGGTGCTGTGTGAACTGGCGTGCAGAGACGATTATTCTGCGTGCAGGCCCAGCTGGGCGAATAGCGATGCGTTGCGGGCCGCTTGTTGCGCAAACCGGCAACGGGCCGCTCTCACGATCGCGCTCAGTTCGGACAAAGCGACCGTAAACTCTTCATTGATAATAACATACTCGAACTCGGGAGCGTGTGCGATTTCGCCGCCGGCCGCCAGCAGGCGGCGCGTGATCACGTGCGGCTCGTCCTGGCCGCGCTTGTTCAAGCGTTCTTCCAGCGCATCGATCGACGGCGGCAGGATGAAAATACCGGCCGCGCGGGGGAATTGCTTGCGTACCTGGCGCGCGCCCTGCCAGTCGATTTCCAGCAGGATGTCGGTGCCGGCGGCCATTTGCTGTTCCACCATGATGCGCGAGGTGCCGTAGTAATTGCCATGCACTTCCGCCCATTCCAGGAATTCGCCCTGGTCGGCGCGCGCGACAAAGTCTTCCGCCGTCGTGAAATAGTACTCGCGGCCGTGCTGCTCGCCCGGACGGGGCGCGCGCGTGGTGGTCGAGATCGACAGCTTAATGCCGGGCTCTTGCGCCAGCAATGCATTGACCAGTGTCGATTTGCCGGCGCCCGATGGCGCGGCGACCACGAACAGGCTGCCGGAGAAGGCGGTAGGGTGGCTCATGCGGATCTTTCCATATACGTGTGATGGCGGCGTGTGCGCTGCATGGGCGCCGCCCAATTCGGTATTTTACCAAGAGGCAAGGCGGCGAGCCAGCCCCGCGATGCGCCTTGCCGCCAGCCCTGCGCATATTTTGCTTGTTATCTTGAAGAAATAGTTATCTAATTTGGAATGCTTTTTTCTTGATAACTATTTGCCGACAGGATGCGCGCATGAAAAATTTCCCGTTTCTCAGTGTTGCCCAGGCCATGTTGCTGCTGCGCGTGGCCATCGCCGTGATGTTCATGGCGCACGCCATCACGCGCATCGCCAACGGCACCATTCCCCGCTTTGCCGGTTTCCTGGAAGACAAGGGATTTATCTGTGGCCTGGCCGTCGTGTGGGCGATTACCGTCGTCGAGATCGTTTGCGGCAGTTTGCTCATCGCCGGCAAATACACGCGCTGGGCGGCGGCCGGATTGATGGTCATCTGCGTCGGCGGCATCGCCCTCGTGCATGCGGCCAAGGGCTGGTTCGTGGGCGAACATGGCGCCGGCGGCGTGGAATACAGCATCGTGCTGTTTGTCGCCTGCGTCGTCATCGCCGCCAGCGACAGGGGGCGCGCCGGAGCGCACCTGGCCTGAGGCGGAGCGATTATTCCAGGTTCTGCACCTGTTCGCGCATCTGCTCGATCAGCAGCTTCAAGTCCATCGAGGCGTCGGCCAGTTCCTTGACTGACGCCTTGGCGCCCAGGGTATTGGCTTCGCGGTTGAGTTCCTGCATCATGAAGTCGAGGCGCTTGCCCACTTGCCCGCCCTTGGTGAGGATGTGGCGCGTTTCGCCCAGGTGGGCCGACAGGCGCGCCAGTTCTTCCGACACGTCGATGCGGATGCCGTACAAAATCACTTCCTGGCGGATGCGTTCCATGGCGTCCTGGCGCGACAGGGCCGAATTCGAGCCCTGGCTGGCCAGGCCCAGCGCATCCTGCATGCGCTCGATGGCTTTTTGCTGGAAGGCCGCCACCACTTGCGGTATCAATGGCGTGATGCGCTTGACGATGGCTTCCATCGCTTCGATGCGCGACACGAGCACGGCTTCGAGCGCCGCGCCTTCGCGCTTGCGGCTGTCGACGAAGGCGGCCACGGTGCGCTTGGTCAGCGCGCCCACGTCCGCCTGCAATGATTCCTGCCCCACTTGCGCTTCTTCGATGACGCCTGGCCAGCGCAGCAGTTCGGCCACCGTCATGACGGGGGCGGAGACAAAATGCTGGCCCACTTCGGCTTGCAGGCGCGCCAGTTCCGTCAGCAGGGGCAGGTTCAGCGCCTGCGTGCCGTTTGTGGCGGCCTTGCGGCCAAAGCTCAGGCGTACCTCGACTTTGCCGCGCGTGATGGCGGACATGACGGCGGCGCGCAAATCAGGCTCCAGAGCCCGCAGATCGTCGTTGATCCGGAATTGCAGGTCGAGAAAGCGCGAGTTGACGCTCTTGATTTCAATTGTCAGTGTGCCTGCAGCACCTTCGCTGGTGGCAACCGCGTAGCCTGTCATGCTTGAAATGCTCAAAGGATTCCCCGATTTGGTCTTGTATACAGTCACTTATACACTTAATCAGCCAGCGCAGGCAATACCGCCCGCGCCGCAAAACAGGACCGAAGTGCTCGATGGCCTGGAAATTGCTGAATAGTGTGCGTTTTACGGCATTGTAAAGAAAATTGTGTTTGGCGGGGCAGGATTGTATGGATCATGTGTGCGCCGCCCGCCATTGCGCCTTGCGCTGTTGCATGGCCGCAAATAGACGGGCGCGCGGTGGTAGAATCGCTGCCGCAACCCCAATCACACAGGACATCCCCATGACATTCGAATCCCGCCCGAGCGGCCGCGCCGTCGATGCGCTGCGCGCCATCCGCATCACCCGCCAGTACACCAAGCATGCCGAAGGCTCGGTGCTGATCGAGTGCGGCGACACCAAGGTCATCTGCACCGCCAGCATCGAAGACAAGGTGCCGGGCTTCCTGAAGGGCAAGGGCCAGGGCTGGTTGACGGCCGAGTACGGCATGCTGCCGCGCTCGACGCACACGCGCATGGACCGCGAAGCGGCGCGCGGCAAGCAGTCCGGCCGCACGCAGGAAATCCAGCGCCTGATCGGCCGCTCGCTGCGCGCCGCCTTCGATTTGCAGGCGTTCGGCGAACGCACCCTGCACCTCGATTGCGACGTCATCCAGGCCGACGGCGGCACGCGCACGGCCTCGATCACGGGCGCCATGGTGGCCGCGTATGACGCGTTTTCCCAGCTGCAGGCGCGCGGCGCGATTGCCGCCATCCCCGTGAAAAGCTTTGTTGCCGCCATCTCGGTGGGCGTCTACCAGGGCATGCCGGTGCTGGACCTGGACTATGTGGAAGACTCGGGCTGCGACACGGACATGAACGTGGTGATGACGGAAGCGGGCCACTTCATCGAAGTGCAGGGCACGGCCGAAGGCGCCGCGTTCGACCGCGCCGGCATGAACCGTTTGCTGGACCTGGCGCAAGGCGGCATCGCCGATCTGATCGCCCTGCAAAAGCAAGCCCTCGGCATGTAATCTTTACACAGATTTACATGTCATTGCCCGCCGCGCCGGGCAAAAAGCTCACGCCTGCCGCTTCTTGCGGCAGCGGCGTGGCAAGGTGAGGGGAGCGCAAAAGGTTTACAATGTCGGCACTTCAACCGGACTACTGACATGACCCAACGCCTCATCCTCGCCTCCAACAACGCCGGCAAGCTCAAGGAATTCAACGAGCTGCTCTCGACCATCGGTTTTTCCGTCCACGCCCAGGGCGAGTATGACGTCCCGGAAAGCGACGAGCCGTTCCACACTTTCGTTGAAAACGCCCTGCAAAAGGCGCGCCACGCGTCGCGCCTGACAGGCTTGCCGGCGCTGGCCGACGATTCGGGCGTGTGCGTCAATGCGCTCGGCGGCGCGCCGGGCGTGTACTCGGCCCGCTATGCGGGCGAGCCGAAATCGGATGCGGCCAACAGCGCCAAGCTGATCGCCGACCTCGAGGCGCATGCCGACAAGTCCGCGTATTACTACTGCGTGCTGGTGTACGTGCGCCATGCGGACGACCCGCAGCCGGTGATCGCCGACGGCCGCTGGAATGGCGAAATGATCGCCACCCCGCGCGGCAATGGCGGCTTCGGCTACGATCCGCATTTCTATCTTCCCGCGCTGGGCAAGTGCGCGGCCGAACTGACGTCCGATGAAAAGAACGCGCTGTCGCACCGTGGCCAGGCCCTGCGCGCGCTGGTGGAAAAGCTGCGATGATCCCGATCAAACTGGTGGGCGCCGTTGCCAAGTCGGCAGCCAGGCCCGGTGCCGCTCCCGCGCCGCAGGAAGGCATTTCCGGCGCGGCCGGGGCGGCCCTGAAATACCTGCAGCCGGGCGCGCTGAACCTGACGGCCCTGCCGCCGCTGTCGCTGTACATCCATTTCCCGTGGTGCGTGAAAAAATGCCCGTATTGCGACTTCAATTCGCACGAGGTGCGCGGCGACTTGCCGGAAGCGGAATATCTGGCCGCCCTGCGGCTGGACCTGGAAATGGCGCTGCCGCTGATCTGGGGCCGCAAGATCCACACCATTTTCATCGGCGGCGGCACGCCCAGCCTGATGTCGGCGGCGGGCCTGGACCGCCTGATGTCGGACGTGCGCACCTTGCTGCCACTGGAGCCCGATTGCGAAATCACCATGGAAGCCAATCCGGGCACCTTTGAAGCGGAAAAATTCAAGTCCTACCGGGCCAGCGGCATCAACCGTTTGTCGATCGGCATCCAGAGCTTCAATGGCCGCCATTTGCAGGCGCTGGGACGCATCCACGACGACAACGAGGCGCGCCGGGCGGTGGAGATCGCGCACGCCAACTTCGACAATTTCAATCTCGACCTGATGTATGCGTTGCCCACGCAGACGCTGGACGAGGCGCGGCAGGACCTGGAAACGGCGCTGTCGTTCGCGCCGCCACACCTGTCGCTGTATCACCTGACGCTGGAGCCGAACACCTTGTTCGCCAAGTATCCGCCCGTGCTGCCGGACGACGACGAGAGCGCCGACATCGCCGACATGGTCGCCGCGCGCGCGGCGCAGGCGGGCTACGGCCGCTATGAAGTGTCGGCTTATGCGCAGCCGGGCCGCCAGGCAAAGCACAACCGCAATTACTGGGAATTCGGCGACTACCTGGGCATTGGCGCGGGCGCGCATTCGAAGATCTCGTTCCCGCACCGCGTGCTGCGCCAGGCCCGCTACAAGCAGCCGCGCGCCTACATGGACGCGGTACTGGCCGGTAAGCCGGTGCAGGAAGAGCGCGAACTGGCGCGCGAGGAAATGGGTTTTGAATTCATGCTCAATACCCTGCGCCTGACGCAGGGCTTTGCGCCGAACCTGTTCGCCGAGCGCACGGGCCTGGCCCTCAACGCCATCGAGCAGCCGCTCAATGCGGCCGAAGCGAAAGGCTTGCTGTACCGCGACCACCAGGTCATCCGCCCGACGGAACGGGGATTGTGCTTCCTGAACGATTTGCAGCAGATGTTCCTGGAAGATTAATGCGTGGTGACGGCGCGCAGGCGCTGCAGCTTGGCCGCATAGAGCGTGTGGTCGCCGCGCGTGGTGCTGTTGCTCATCGCCAGTTCCAGCTGCTTGCCGGCCTGCTCCAGCTGGCCCAGGCGCGCATAGGCTTGCGCCAGCCAGAAGTGGAATTCGTGGTAGTACGGGTCGCGCGCGATTTCACGTGAAAACAGCTGTATCGCCCGCACGTAATCGTTTTGCTGCATGGCCGCCTTGCCCAGGTTGAAGTAGTGGAAGGGCGGCTGCGGCTGCAGCGCCAGCAGGCGCCGGCGCAGCGGCAGCGCTTCATCGGGCAGCCCGGACGCTTCCAGCGCCTGTGCCAGGTTCGACAGCAGCACCGTGTTGTCCGGCGCGCGTATCAGCGCATGGGCGAGCGTGCGCCGCGCCGCGGCCAGGTCGCCATGGCGGAACTGGATCACGCCCAGGGTGTTGTAGGCGCCGCTGAACGAGGGATCTTGCAGCAGTGCGGCCCGGGCCCACCAGTACGCCTGGTCCAGCTGGCCCTCGCTCATGGTTTCGGCGGCGCGGTTGTTCATGTACATGGCGAGCACGGTCGCTTCGCTGATTTCGCGCGTGCGGTAGCCCGCCACGTCGCCGGACGGCAGGAAGTCGATCACCAGCGTGCCCTTGGTATCGTAGTTATTCCGGTTTTCGCCCAGGCGCTGGCCCAGCACCAGGTTGACGTGGCCGGCGACAAAATACATGTCGCCGCTGCGGCTCCAGCTTTCCTCGCCCAGCACCTCCTGGTAGCGCACCTGCAAACCCAATTCATGCGCCAGCGCCGCCGTCATGATCACCAGCGACAGGCAGTTGCCCTGGCGCGCGGCAAACGTTTCGCGCGCATTGCGGGTCATGGCCGCATCGTATTCGAGTTTCAGCCTGCTCTTGTCGTACAGGGCGTCATAGAGCGCCGCGCGGTTATTCTTGTTGCGCGCCTCGCGCCGCACTTGCGTGCCCACATACTGGCGCATGGTCTCGTCGATGGCAAAGACCTGGCTGGCGTCAATGGCGGCGGCCGGCGCGAAATCGCTGTCGTTGAAGATGGGGGGCAGGCTGGCGGGCGGTGCGACGCTGCAAGCCGCCAAAGCGCCGCAGAGCAGGGCGGCGCCCAGATGCTTGAAACAACGGGCGGCAACAAGATAGGGGCGCATGGTCTCTCCCTGGAGGCGCCGGCTGTCTCATGTCGCGGTGGCGCGCCAGTCCCACCTGAAACCAGTATCGGCGCGCCTGGCGCCGCTGTCAAATAGTTTCAAGCGCCTTGCCGCCGCCGGCGCGGCGCTTGAAACTGTGCTTGAAAGCCGGGCTTAAAATTCTTCCCAGTCGTCGCCGGCGATGTGCGATGGCGTTTTGTGCGCCGCAGCACCGGCCGCCTTCGGCGCTGCCGGTTTGCTTGCCTTGGCCTCGGGGGAGCGTGGCGCGAGCCTTGGCGTGCTGGCAATGGCCGTCTTGGCCGGCCGTGCGGCGCGCACCGGCGCAGTAGCAGTCATGTGTTCGAGCTGGAAGCCGGCCGCCACTTGCGCCAGGCGCGCCGCCTGGTCCTGCATGCTTTCGGCCGCGGCCGCCGCTTCTTCCACCAGGGCCGCATTCTGCTGCGTCACCTGGTCCATTTGCGCGATGGCCTGGTTGACCTGGTCGATACCCATGCTTTGCTCGGCGCTGGCGGCCGTGATCTCGGCCATGATGTCGGTCACCCTGCGCACGCTGTCGACCACTTCGCCCATGGTGCTGCCGGCCTGATGCACCAGCCGCGTACCGTTGTTGACCTGTTCCACCGAGTCGCCGATCAGGGTCTTGATTTCGCGCGCCGCAGCAGCCGAGCGCTGCGCCAGACTGCGTACTTCCGTGGCGACGACGGCAAAGCCGCGTCCCTGCTCGCCGGCGCGCGCCGCTTCGACGGCCGCGTTCAATGCCAGGATATTCGTCTGGAAGGCGATGCCGTCGATGACGCCGATGATGTCGACGATTTTCGTCGATGCCGTATCGATGGCGCCCATGGTGTCGACCACCTGGCTGACGATGCTGCCGCCCCGTTCGGCAACGCCGGAGGCGGCCACCGCCATCTGGTTGGCTTGTCGCGCATTGTCCGCATTCTGCTTGACGGTGCTGGTCAGTTCTTCCATCGACGACGCCGTCTCTTCCAGCGAGCTGGCTTGCTGCTCCGTGCGCGCCGACAGATCCTGGTTGCCGGCGGCGATTTCGCCCGACGCCGTGGCAATCGCATTGGTGCCCGTCTGGACTTCCGACACCACCTTGCGCAGCGCCTCGTTCATGCCGTGCAGCGCGCGCATCAGGTCGCCGATTTCATCGCTGGCGGCTTTACCGAAATGCGTGCGCAAGTCGCCGTCGGCCACCGTTTCGGCCACTTTCACGGCGGCCTTCAACGGTTGCGTGATCGAGCGCGTGATCAGCCAGGCACAGACGCTGCCCAGCGCCACCACCAGCGCGCACAAGGTCAGCAGCAGGGTGAAGCTGCGCCCGTTGGCCGCCTCGATGGCGTGCGCCGTGGCGTCGATGGCCTGGCGCTGCTGCGACAGCAGGGCCTTGACGTTGTTCTGGTACTTGGCGGCCGCGGGGGCAAAGCTGTCGCGGTAGGCGCTTTCCGCCTGCGCCGCGTTGCCGGCCTTGCGCGCATTCATCACCAGTGTCTTGGCATCCTGGTACTTGACGCGCTCGGCGATGGACGCCTTGAAAATGGCTTTTTCTTCATCGCTGTCGAGCAGCGCTTCGATTTTCTTCAGCAGTTCGCTGCCCTGTTTGGTGCTGTCGGCGATGGTGTCGGCAAACACGCTGGACAGGGTTTCGTCCGTGCTTTTGGCGATCATCGAGGTGCGCGCGATGGCCGAGTAAATCAGCACGTACCAGTCCGATACGAGGCGTTCCTTGGCCAGCGGTTTTTCCATCATTTGCCGCGTTGCGTCGGCATTCACGTGGGCGCTGTACAGCGCGTACGAGGTGGAAATCACGGAGAGCAGCAGCACCAGCGCAAAGCCTGCAGCCAGGCGCGTGCCGATACGAAGGTGGGAGAGGGCGTGCATGGTCGGAACTCCTGTCGCAGAGGGGATTTAAATTGCCTGTGCGACATAGTATGCACTGAGAAGTGACCAAGAGGCGAGGGAAACGCGCGCTTGTTTTTGCGCCTGTTGCAGCCACGCCCGTGCTACAGATCGCCCGCCTGGCGCAAGTCCGGCTGCTCGGCCCAGCGGGCGAAGGCGGCCGCCATGCGTTCGCTTTCCGCGATGGCGCGGCGCCAGTCGCGCATGCGCGCCGCGTGGTCCTGGCCGTAATGGGGGAAGTCGCGCCGGTCCGGCAGTTTGCCATTGGGCAGGCTGGCCACGAAGGCGGGCGAAGGCGAGACGAGGATCATGTTGTCGAGTGCGCTGTCGCCGCTGCGCGCGCGACGCCAGGGCATGGCCTTGTCCAGCCAGCCCGGCACGATATGGTCGGCAAAATGCGGGTACAGCACCAGGTCCGGTTCACGCTGGTAGGGCAGGTGCAGATGATAGTCGACCAGGCCGCCGTCCCAGTAGCGCCCGGGCGGCGCGCCCACGATGTCCGTGACCGCATCGAGTACCAGCGGGATGGAGCCGGAGGCCAGCAGCGCGTCGCGCAGGTTGTTTTGCGCCAGCGGCACGAAGTGGGAATGAAAGGCGTCGAAGCGCGAGCGCAGCCAGCTGGCGCCGTCCGGTCCGGCATGGAACACGGCGCGTTCCAGCGACGCGGCCAGACGCGCGCGCGCCACGGCGTTGCCGGCGGCCGCCAGCAGGAAGCCGCGCCGGTCGCGCCATTTGCCTGGCTGCGCCAGCGCGCCGATGCCGCGCACGGCCAGCACCGACAGGCTGTGGTGCTCGTGCTGTAGCAGCTGCGCGTCCTGGCCGTCGAGGACGGCGTCGAGCAGGGCGCGACACGTGCGGCTGACGTGCGCCGCCTCGGGTTTGTCGGGATAGCGCTGGCCCACGTATTCGCGCACCAGGCGGCGCTGTGCGGCCACCGGGTCGGGGAATACGCCGGCGGCCATGCGCCAGGCGCCGATCGAGGCGCCGACGAAGTGGCGCTGGCGTGGCGCCTGCGGTAGAAAATCGCCGAACAGCCAGCAATCGAGCTGGTGCAGGATCAAGCCTTTCGGCCCGCCCGCGGCGGCAGGGACGATGGCAATGTCGCTGGCGCGCACTCCGTGTTCGGCGATGCGCGTCCGGGCGCGGCGGCCCAGGCGGATGGTGATCGGTGATTGCATGAGTAGTCGTTGGCGGCCGGTAGTCAGCTATTTTACCGCCAGCGTGGCGCCACGACACAGTCGCGCTCGCTATAGTCACATTGTTAGTATTAATAAATTTCTTTAAGGCAACCATTCTCTTGAGAAATGTTGCATAATATTGGACGTTGAATTTTTGGCATGTGCCAAGGATTCCTTATGTCTTGCTTTTTTTATTGGAATCGTATGCAACTGAATCACGCTGTTGTTCTGACCCTGATCGCCGCTTCGCTCGCCGCTTGCGGTGGCGGCGGTTCTTCTTCCCCATCCGACACGGCGGTTGCCGTGAATCCACCCGTGAATCCACCCGTGACGCCCGTGACGCCTGTTACGCCGCCAGTGGTACCTGTCACGCCGACCGCCACCGGCGAAAACACGGGCGCCGTCAGCGCGCGTTTCGTGAATGGCGACAACAGCCGCTTCATCTTCACGGCTATCGGCTTGCAGAGCAGTGGCAAGGCCAGCCTGCTGGTGCAAGATACCTCGGGCGCCGTGAGCAATATCGGCAGCATCGTCCTGACGGGCAACCCGTCCGTGACGCGCGAAATCAGCGGCGACGCCGCTTTTGCGCAGGGACGCTGGTTCAAGGGCTCGTTCAGCAGTATCTCTGGCGCCACGACGTTGACCGGCAACAATGCCAGCGCGCATTACGTCGCCTATAACGTGCTCGCCGCGCTGCCGGCGACCGGCACGTTCACCTGCGATGCGGGTACGTTCACGGCGCCAAGCTATACGGGCGGCACGAACGTCTCGTCGAGCGGCTACTTCGGCACTGCCAGCGGCACGGCCAGCATGTCCTTCGATGCCTCCGGCGCCAAAATAGCGCTGGCCATCGATGCCAGCGCTGGCGGCAGCACGGGCAAGGTATCGGCTTCGACGACCATCGCTTCGCCTGCGTCGAGCAGCATCACCGGCGGCTACCTGTCGAGCGGCACGGGCGCGCAGCTGATGCTGGGCGACGGCGGCGCCGGCCGCTATCTGCTGATCGCCGCCTACAAGGCGCAGCTGGCGAATGGCGCCAATTACCAGGGCGTGGCCACGTTCCGTTGCTCCTGATCCCGCGGGCATGAAAAAAGCGGCGCCGTGCCATGCACGGACGCCGCTTTTTTTTCGCGCGCCGGAATTAACGCAGCGCCGCGATCATCTGTTTCAGCTTGCCGGAATCGACGCAGAAGGCGCGGATGCCTTCGGCCAGTTTTTCCGTCGCCATCGCGTCTTCATTCATCATGAAGCGGAAGGCTTCCTCGTTCAGCGACATTTGCACGATGTTGGTCGATGGCGCCGCTTCGGCGCTCAGCTTGCGTTCCACCGGCGCATCGCTGTCGGCCAGTTTTTGCAGCAGGTCGGGGCTGATGGTGAGCAGGTCGCAGCCGGCCAGTTCGAGGATTTGCGACGTGTTGCGGAAGCTCGCGCCCATCACCTCGGTCTTGTAGCCGAACTTGCGGTAGTAATTGTAGATGCGGCGGACCGATTGCACGCCCGGGTCTTCCGCGCCCATGTAGTCGATGCCCGTCGATTTCTTGTACCAGTCGTAGATGCGGCCGACGAACGGCGAAATGAGCTGGGCGCCCGCTTCGGCGCAGGCAATCGCCTGGGCCAGCGAGAACAGCAGGGTCATGTTGCAGCGGATGCCTTCCTTTTCCAGGATGGCGGCGGCGCGGATGCCTTCCCAGGTGGAGGCGATCTTGATCAGCACGCGCTCGCGCGGGATGCCCGCGTTCGAATACAGGGCGATCAGGTCGCGGCCCTTGGCGACGGTGCCTTCCGTGTCGAACGACAGGCGCGCATCGACTTCGGTGGAGACGCGGCCGGGAATGGTTTGCAGGATTTCCACGCCAAAGGCGATCAGCAGGCGGTCGATGATTTCGGCGGTCGAGGCGTTCGGATGGTCGCGCACGGCCTTTTCCAGCAGCGGCTTGTATTCATCCTTCTGCACGGCCTTCAGGATCAGCGACGGATTCGTCGTCGCATCGCGCGGCGTGTAGGCCTGGATCGATTGGAAGTCGCCGGTGTCGGCCACCACGGTAGTAAATTGCTTCAGTTGTTCGAGTTGGTTCATGGCTGCACGGGAAAGAGTGAATGGGCTTGCCGGGGTATTGTACATAATCCGGGGCGCGGTTCAGTCCTTTTGGTGCGGAAGAAATGCAGTGGCAGGAACCCAAAATTGAGAGCCGGGGTCAGACCCGGCGGGTCAGACCCCGGATTTCTGCTGCCTAGCCAATAAAAGAATCAAACTGCATGTCGAATTCCTGCAGCGCCTTCTGCGCATTCTGCATCTTCTTGCGGAACTCCGGTCCCCGTTGCAGTGCCAGGCCCACGGCCAGCACGTCGATCACGACCAGGTAGGCCAGGCGCGCGGAAATCGGGGTGTAGGGGTCGGTGTTGAAGACCAGGTCGATCGGGATCAGCACGGTCGCCAGGTCGGCCAGCGGCGTGCCCGATGGGGCCAGCACGACAACGTCGGCGCCGCCGCGGCGCGCCAGTTTCACGGAGCGGACCAGGGCGGGGCTGTTGCCGCGCTGCGAGATGGCCACCAGGCAGTCGCCGCCGCGCAGCAGGGCAGCGGCGATGCTGTGGATGTTCGGGTCGCTGTAGGCCACCGTCGGCACGCCCGAGCGGAAGAACTTGTGCTGCGCGTCGGCCGCCACGATGCCCGACGTGCCCTGGCCATAGAATTCGATCTTGCTGGCGCGCGACAGGATGTCGAGCGCGCGCTGGATCGCTTCCGGGTTCAGGTTGTTGCGCAGGTCGAGCAGGGTGTTGATCGAGCGGCTGCAGATTTTATTCACCAGGTCGGCCGCCAGGTCGTCCTGCGCCGGCTGCTCGTTCGCGCCCGGCATGGCCAGGGCCAGGCCCTGCGCCAGCTTCAGCTTGAATTCATGCCAGCCGTCGTAGCCCAGGGTGCGGCAAAAGCGCACCACGGTCGGTTCCGACACCTGCGCGCTTTTCGCCAGCGCCGTGATGTTCTGGCTGACCGTCTGGTTAGGCTGGTCAAGCACGGCCAGCGCGACCTTCTTCTCCGACTTGGAGAGCGAATCGAGCTGGGTGCGGATGGAATCAAGCAGCATCAGGGTAGTCTTCTGGTAGGTGTTCAGGAGTGTGGGGATGATAGATAAAGGGCCTGCCCATCTGCGGGCAGGCCCTTGTATTGCCTGTTAATCCTCGGGTAGTGCTTCTTCACGCCACTGCAAGCCATCGCGGCCGATCAGGGCGCTGGCGGCGGCAGGGCCCCAGGTGCCGGCCGTGTACGGAATCGGCGCGCTGTCGTTCTGTTCCCAGCTGTCGAGAATCGGTTCGACCCATTCCCAGGCCGCTTCCAGTTCGTCGCCGCGCATGAACAGGGTCAGCTGGCCGCGCAGCACGTCGAGCAGCAAACGCTCGTAGGCATCCATGCGCGGGGTCTTGAACGATTCGCGGAAATCGAGTTCCAGTTCCGCCGGTTTCAAACGCATGCCGTCGCCTGGGGTTTTTGCCATCAGGTTCATGCGCAAGCCTTCGTCCGGCTGCAAACGGATCACCAAGCAGTTCGGCTGGAAGCTCGACGTGGGCTGGTTGAAGATCGAGTGCGGGATCTGCTTGAAGCGCACGACGATCTCGGCCAGACTGTCGGCCATGCGCTTGCCCGTGCGCAGGTAGAACGGCACGCCGGCCCAGCGCCAGGTGTCGATTTCCGCCTTCAGGGCAACGAAGGTCTCGGTGCGCGAATGTTCCGGCGCATCCGGCTCGTCGCGGTAGCTCGGCACGGTGGCGCCGTCCACGTGGCCGGCGCGGTACTGGCCGCGCACGATGTTTTGCGCCAGGGTGGTGGGCGTGAATTTTTTCAGCGAGCGCAGCACTTGCAGCTTTTCATCGCGCACGGCGTCCGGCGCGATCGAGGTCGGCGGTTCCATGGCGACGATGCACAGCAGTTGCAGCAAGTGGTTTTGCAGCATGTCGCGCAGCGCGCCCGACGTGTCGTAATAACCCATGCGGTTGCCCACGCCCAGCTTTTCGGCGATGGTGATCTGCACGTCGGAAATCCATTCACGGCGCCACAGCGGTTCGAACAGGATATTGCCGAAGCGCAGGGCCAGCAAGTTCTGCACAGTTTCCTTGCCCAGGTAATGGTCGATACGGTAGATCTGCGATTCCTGGAAGACCTTGCCCACTTCGGCATTGATCTGCTTGGCGCTGGCCAGGTCGCGGCCCAGCGGTTTTTCCAGGACCACGCGCGAGTTCGGCGTCACCAGGCCGTTGTCTTCCAGGTTGTCGCAGATGAGGGCGAACAAATGCGGCGGCGTCGCCAGGTAGTACACGCGGGTCAGGTCGGCATCGCCGCGCAGCGCTTCAACCAGCGGCGCGTACGTGGCCGCATCGCTGGCGTTGAGCGACACATACACGATGCGCGCACAGAATTTGCTCCAGGTGGCGGCATTCAAGGTGCTGGCCTTGATATGCGGGCGCGAGTTGGTTTCCACCATTTTCAGGAATGCATCCTGGCCGCTGTCCTGGCGGCCCACACAGATGATGCGCGCCGTCGGCGGCAAATCGTTCGCGACGTCGCGCGCATACATTGCAGGCAACAACTTGCGCATTGCTAAATCGCCGCTGCCGCCAAACAGGACCAGGTCAAAATCGGTAAGTGCCATAAGTGAGTGTCGTCGCAAAAGTAAAAGGGCCGGAGCGGGGAGGAAGCCGACCGGAAGTGCCAGTCTGTCGCTACTATAATCGGTGGTGTAAATTTACTACGTAGAACAGGCAATTGCAAGAAATTTTACTACATTCCAACGGCTGCCGTCGCCATTTTGCCCTGTATCCCTGCCCGCGATGCCGGCATGGCCATTATATGCCGTTCGCCGGCGCCGACGCAGTATCGTGATGTTCACCTGGCTTTTCAAAGCAACCATGGTTGCCAGGGAAATGTTCGATTCTCTACGTCATCATTTGCGCTGTAGCAACAAGCGCATCAAGAAATGCTGTCAGGATCGCCGTTGGCAGCGTAAAGTAGCTTTGGAGAAAGTAAAAAACCGTATAATTCAAGCTCGAATCGATAGCAACTATTGGTTGTAAGAAATTGTACGATACACACTGCACCGCTAGCGCCGGCCATGCCCCGAACCCGCCATCCGACGTCCATGCGACGTGCAGTCCGCATTGTCCGCAGCATCAGGGGCAGGCGACTTAACTTTACAAGACGGCTCAAGGGGACACAATGAATTCAATGCAGCAAGATGTCGATGAACGCACCAGCCTGACAGGCAATAACAAATTCGAACTGTTCCTGTTCAAGCTCGGCACCAGTGATCACTCGACCAGCCGCGAACTGTTCGGCATCAATGTGTTCAAAGTCCGTGAAATCATGGAAATGCCGGCCATCACGGCGGTAGCCGGTTCGCACCCGCACATGCTGGGCGTGGTCAATATCCGTGGCCAGATCGTGCCCGTGATCGACTTGCCGATGGCGGTCGGCTGCAAGAGCAATGGTTTGAAGATCCTGATGGTGACCGAATTTGCCCGCTCGACACAGGCGTTTGCCGTGGAAGAGGTCGATGAAATCGTGCGCCTGGAATGGAATCAGGTCCTGTCGGCCGAATCGAGCGTCGGTGGCGGCCTCGTCACCAGCATCGCCCGCCTCGATGGCGACACGGACAAGACGCGCCTGGCGCAAGTGCTGGACGTCGAGCAAATTCTGCGCAACGTGTTGCCGTCAGGCGACCCGGACGTGGACGAAAACAGCATCGGCCCGCAAGTGCGCTTGCCGGCCGGCGCCGTGATCCTCGCGGCCGACGATTCCTCGCTGGCCCGCTCGCTGATCGAAAAAGGCCTCGAAGCGATGGGCGTGCCTTTCATCATGACCAAGACGGGCAAGGAAGCGTGGGAACGCCTGCAGGCGATCTCTGCCCAGGCGGCGACGGAAGGCAAGACGGCGAAAGACAAGGTTGCGCTGGTGCTGACCGATCTGGAAATGCCGGAAATGGATGGCTTTACCTTGACGCGCAACATCAAGAACGATGGCCGTTTCTCCAACATTCCCGTGGTGATCCACTCGTCGCTGACGGGCTCGACCAACGAAGACCACGTCAAGGGCGTCGGCGCCGATGGGTATGTGGCCAAGTTTGTGGCGGCTGAATTGGCCGAGACGATCCGCAAGGTATTGTCGCGCTAATCCGGCGCGGCCATGGTCAACACGGTTGTCGGATTACGCGGGCCTTCGTCCCGCTAATCCGACCTACGCCGTTGCGCAAGAAAAAGCGCCGGACCCTCGCGGGTGCCGGCGCTTTTTCTTGCTGGCAAACGATTACGGCTGGTCCGCCACGCCTCTGGGCACGTGGCAGTCCGGTAGGTCG